>NZ_BCBW01000046.1:0-21317 GCF_001315805.1 Olleya sp. ITB9 | reverse complement strand
ATACCTTAAAATTATTAATTAGTTAAATCGAAACGTTTCAGATTTAACGAAAACGATTTCGATTAATAATTACTATATTAGATTTTAGAATTACATTTATAAAAAAATTGCATGAAACCTGCTACTCTTAAAGATATCGCTGAAACTTTAAATATTTCTATAACAACTGTTTCTAAAGCATTAAAAAATTACCCTGATGTTAGTAAAAAAACTAGAAAACTTGTAAGAGAAACAGCTGCTACATTAAATTATAAACCTAATGCATTCGCTGTTAATTTAAGGACAAAAGAGTCTAAAACTATTGGTCTAATTATTCCTGAAATAGTACATCACTTTTTCTCAAGTGTAATTAAAGGCATAATTTCTCAAGCTGAAAAAAAAGGATATTTAGTAATAATATTACAATCTAATGAGTCTTACGAATTAGAAAAACAACAATTAGACTTGTTACTTAATAAACGTGTTGACGGTATTTTAATTTCGCTTGCAAATAGCACTTCAGACTTTAAACATTTGAATGATATTATTGAAAGCGGTACACCTTTAGTTATGTTTGATAAAATTGCAAAACTTGTAAACTGTTCTAAAGTAGTTATTGATGATAGAAAAGCTGCATACATAGCTACACAACATTTAATCGATACAGGCTGTAAACGTGTTGCTCATTTTAGAGGTCCATTATTACCACAAAACTCTATAGACAGGTTTCTTGGTTATAAAAAAGCTTTATTAGATAATGGTTTTGATTATGACCCAAGTTTAGTATATACATGTTCATGTGATGATATGAGTTTTAACGAAGGTAAAGCTAATGCTGCAAAATTATTAGAAGACCATAATGATGTTGACGGTATCTTTATTAATACAGATATGGTTGCTATAGGAGCAATTACAGAGTTTAATAAACGTGGAGTAAAAGTTCCTGAAGACATTTCTGTAGTGGGATTTAGTAATTGGTTTATGTCATCTGCCATAACACCATCACTAACAACTATAGATCAACCTGGATTTAAAATGGGAAAAATGGCTTTTAAACAATTATATAAAGAGCTTAAGGCTAATAAAAATAATAAAGTTATACACCCTAAGATTATAGAACTAAAAACCAGTTTAGTTAAAAGAAACTCGACAAAATAAAAAATAATTTATTTTAAAAACTCAATATTTCGTTTTAATCCAGAAAATTTAGTGAGTTTTACAGCAGATTTTTGAAACACTTTTTTAAAAACATCTTCAGTAATTTCATCCCAATCTTTTTTAGTCATATCTAACAATTCTGGATGCGGATTAAATAATGGTTCATTAAGTGCTTTTGAAAATTTATTCCATGAGCTCATATCATGGTAAACCTCACAACCAAACCTAAAATCAATAATATATATTTGGTTGCGAGTGTTATCAATCTAATTTTTACCGTTTATTTTTTTGTATAATGTATTAGAGAATGAATCCCAGAAATCTTTATTAAATTTTACTCTGCGCAATATTGTTTCATTTTGATGGTGATGATCATAATCAATGACTTCTACATCCTGACTTTTAACATCAAAAAGTGAAGAATCTTCGCTAAACATGTAATAATATAATTTGCCTTTATTATTTTTATATTCTAAATATGATTTGTTAAAAAATTCGTGTCCATAATATTTACCATCATTGTGCTTATTGTAAACACAAGTATTTTCTTCTTTAATTTTTACTTCTTCCAGTTTTCCTGAATATTGCATTCTTGTGTCATAAAACCCATATTTTTCTATATCTGTTTTTGTCAAAGTTGTTTCCCAATTTTCAATGATTTTAACAATTGAAAAATCTTCTTTATTAATATAGATTTTACCACTATAGTTAGTAGGGTAACCACGATTTGTATAATTCCATTTATTTCTATTTGTTTTAAATTGTATAACATAAAGACCTTCGTAATCAGGGTTTTTAGATTTTATAAATTCCAAATCAAATTTCTTATATTTTCTACGATGGACTATATTTGAATATCTTAAAGCATTCTGTCTGTATCTCCCTAAAAGTTGATGCGTATTTTTAATTTTATTTCCAAAATCATTTTTATTCCACTTTATTTGATCGACTCTTCCTGTTGATCTGTTAAGCTGCCTATAACCTTGGTCATATTCTTTTCTTAATAGATCAATATCTAATATATCTTTATCATTAATATTAATTTTAACCTTGGTATATTTTTGATAGTTAAAAGGTGTCGTTGGATTATTATTTTTTATATTTCTTACAGCTATTTTCATTACTGAAAGCGGTGTTTTATAAGCTTTTATAACTACCTCTTCTAGACTTTCCACACTCGGATTTAAATATATAATATCACTTAGCATATTTAGAGGAATTGTTTTGGGTGTAAATCCCATAGAAGAAATATCCACAATGGCATCTTTTTTCATTTGTTTAGAAATAGGTATGGCAAAATTGCCATTTATATCACACACTCTGTAGATTTCTTGTTTTTTTAATATGACAGTTGCATAAGGAATGGCTGCTTTAGTTTCTAAATCTATTACTTTACCTTTAAATATTGTATTTTCTGTCTTTTTTCTAATTATTTTATTTTCTTTTTGTAACGAATCTAATACTACTGCCTCATATTGATTGTTAATGGTTGATTTTGCTATATAAGGCTCTGAATCTTTAGCGTGTTTCATAAAAATATAACCATCATGTAATTGGTCTAATCTACTTTCATAAAAGTTTAAATAACTAACTAAGCGATTTTTTCTCTGAATTTTCATTGATTCTTGGTTAGAGCTCACAAAAAGGTTAGGGATACCTAAATCGACCAATTCATTTTCAAAAGACTTCATCAAAATAGGCGTTTTACTCCACTTTTTTCTGTATGAAATAGAATCATTTGCATGTAATGTTGCTAAACTATATACGTCATTTCCTAAGCTATTTTTTATATGATTTCCCATTGATACAAATTTTTGAGATTTAGAATCTTTAATACTAGCAGTACTATTTATTATATGAATATTGTCTGCCCACAGTATTATTTTCTCACTAGGATAACGTTCTATATAGCTCAAGATATTATCGCTCATTTGTGCATCTCTAATATTATGTTCTGGAGACAAAAAATCATAAGATGGTGCTTCTTTTGTATTTACATAGGCATCTCTAGAGGCTGCCAAAACGCCTTTTAAAAATTGTAACCAATAATAATTAAGTTCTGTATTCTTAAAACTTTCTATCTTTTTTATAATACGTTTTAATTCTTTTTCATAGATTGAAAATTTCATATCATATTCTTCAAAAGAGTTGTCATTTAAAACGCCTTCCAAAACAATAGCCATATCTTCTTCGTCAAGTTTAATTTTTATATTATTACTCTCACAAAAATCAAAGAAATCATCTATAAATTCGTTGGTGTAAGAAATCTGAGAATCAAATCCTATGACTTTTAATTGGTGCTTATCTATATAATTAACAAGACGTTGAAATTCTTTAGTTTTAGACCATACTCCATAAACAGCTTTATTAAAATCTACAGGATTGAAATTTTGATGTAGATTTTTTTTCCATAAATCATACATCGATGATTCCATAGCAAATGTTGTAAATCCTAATTCTTTATGAAGATATTCTACAACCCGTGTTTTCATTTCAAAAATAGTTCCGTATTGATGAGTAAGTTCTCCCAACATGACCATTTTTCTGTCTTTAATTTCCTCTTTTAAAAAACTTAAATCGTCATTATTTTTTGAATTTGATACATTCAACTTTTCTATTTTTAGCGTTTGAGCATTATGAAATTGCAGACTAAAAAAAAACATTATTACTAAAATTGTTCTCATATATATTGTTTTTATTTTGAACAAATCTAAAACGAATAATCAGTAGTATACAAAAGAACTAAATGTGTTTTCTATGAAAACGCAGAACAAAAACGCCACACATATAACTGAAAATTAAACGATTACAACTACACTGTTTTTTCACACTGTTATTAACTATATTTAGATATTTTTGTACCTTAATAAAGTTTTAATGGCTCTTTTTAAAACCTCAAAGCATATCAAAATAATTATATCAATAGGTCTGTTCTTTATGATTATTCAATCATATGCACAATCTTTGCCCACAATAGACTCTTTAGTAAACAAAAGTTATATTTATTTAGAAAAAATCTATTATACAAAAGAATATACTGACTCAGGAAAAAAATATTTGAATGCTTATATTAGAAAAGCAAAATTAGAAGATAATATAATAGAAATTATTACAGGTTATCATCTATATGCAGACTATTATGATAACACCTATAGTATCGCTACTAAATATATTGATAGTGCCATTACACTTGCTAAAACCAATAAAATTAAAACTAAATCTTATCCTGCAAGATTATATGGTAAAAAAGGTTATATAGAGCGTGTAGAAGGTAATTTTAAACGAGCTATAGATTATTATTTAAAAGAAATAGAGCTACTATATCCAGAAAACAAAACTCTTATAAACTATAGCAATTATAACATAGGTCTTATTAAAAGGGATTATGGAGATATTGAAGGTGCTAAATCCATTCTTAAAAAAAATTTAGAATATGATATTGAGAAATTAGAAAAGTATCCAAAAGATTATTTAGAGACTTATTTATATACCGTACATGAGTTAGTTAGAACCTATCGTCTAAATAAAGAAATTGATTCAGCTAAGTCATTAAACCTTCAAGAACTAAAAAAAGCAATAAACACTAAAAATTTGGGGTATCTTTTCACTCTTAATGATGGTATAATTGATTGTATTAACAAGGACTATAACAGTAGTATCTCTAAATTAACTCCCATACTATCTAAACTGCACAATTCAAACGATCGTTATAATTTTGAAATATATAATTTAATTGATGCTTATTTATATTTAGGAAAATCTCATGACGCTTTATCAAATGATAAAATGAAACTCTATTATTACAAAAAAATAGACTCATTAGCAGAAGCGACCAATTATCTGACTCCAGAAACCAAAAAGGTCTATTTTAGTTTAGCACTTCATTATAAAAAAAGTGGTAACAATAAAGAACAGCTTAAATATCTTACAAAAGGAATCAAAATTGACAGTATTTTAGACACAAATTATAAATACGTTAATAGTCAACTTGAATCAAATTATGATATTCCTGAACTCATAAAAGAGCAAAAAAAACTTATATCTGTTTTGAAGCAGGAAAATGTTAAATCTTCAAAAAAACAGATTCTATTTTTTAGCCTTTTAATATTAAGTGTTACAGGGTTAGGATATTTTTATTTAAGACAAAAACTTTATAAAAAAAGGTTTAAGGCATTACTTAAAAAAAACGAATCAAATTCAAAAAAGGAAAAAAAACCATCATTAAAAATAAATAAACAACTTCTTAATATACCAGAAGAGACTGCATCACATATTATTTCTAAGCTTAATGAGTTTGAAGAAAATAAATATTTCCTAAAAACAAATTTAACGCTAAATAAATTATCTAAACGTTTTAAAACTAATTCTAAATACCTTGCTATTGTTCTCAAAAACACAAAAGGAAAAGGAGTAAGTCAATATATCAATGATTTACGCATTAATTATGTTATCGTTAAACTTGAAAGTGATATAAAATTTAGAAGATATACTATAAAAGCTATTGCTAAAGAGGTTGGCTTTAATACAGACCAGGCGTTTTCTAAAGCTTTTTATAAAAAAACGGGTATTTACCCATCTTACTTTATTAAAGAGTTAAATAAATAGCCTAGCTATTCAAAAATTTAATATTTCGGGTTAAACCCGAATATTTAGTACGTTTTACAGCCGATTTTTGAAACACCTTTTTAAAAACATCTTCAGTTATTTCTTGCCAATCTTTTTTTGTCATTGTTAATAAATCTGGATCAGGATTAAATAACGGTTGATTATGTGGTTTAGAAAACTTATTCCAAGGACAAACATCCTGACAAACATCACACCCAAAAATCCAATCGTCAAATTTAGATTTCATTGTGTTAGGTAATTGATCTTTAAGTTCAATAGTAAAATAACTAATACATTTACTACCATCTACAACATAAGGATCTACAATTGCTTGTGTTGGACAGGCATCAATGCATGCTGTACATGTACCACAATGGTCTGTTACTGGTGTATCATAATCCAACTCTAAGTCAATAATAAGTTCTGCAATAAAATAAAACGAACCCACTTTTTGAGTTAATAAATTACTGTGTTTACCAATCCAACCTAAACCTGATTTTGCAGCCCAAGCTTTATCTAAAACTGGAGCCGAATCCACAAAAGCACGTCCAGAAACCTCTCCAATATGTTCTTGGATGAATTGTGATAATTGTTTTAATTTAGATTTTATGACATAATGATAATCATACCCATACGCATACTTAGACACTTTATAGGTATCATTTATTTGTTGTTGTTCAGGGTAATAATTTAATAACAATGATATCACAGACTTTGAATCCTCTACTAATTTTGTTGGATCCAAACGCTTGTCAAAATGATTTTGCATGTAATCCATTTGACCATTCATATTGTTGTTTAACCAACGTTCTAATCTTGGCGCTTCTTCTTCTAAAAATTGAGCTTTACTGATACCACAAGACAAAAAACCTAAACGTTTAGCCTCATCCTTAATTAGATTAGTATACTTAGTTTTATTATTAAGCATTAGTCTCTTTTCTGAAAACGTAACAATGCGTTTTTAGGTTTTAATGTAATCAAAGGGGTGATTTCGATAGTTTCAGATTTAGGTTCTATTTTATACTTTTTAAGTAGTTCTGTAACAGCTATAATCATTTCAAACATCGCAAAATTATTACCTATACATTTTCTAGGTCCAGATCCAAAAGGAAAATATTGAGCTGAATACTGACGTCCACCATCTTTAAAACGCTCTGGCAAAAAAGTATCTGGTTGGTCCCAAAGCTTTGGATGTCTATGCATTTCATAAACTGAAAACAATAAATTACTACCAGATTCAAAATGATACTCATTAAAATCATCTGGTTTAATGTTTACTCGGTCTATAAAATAAGCAGGAGGATACAATCGCATAGCTTCTTCTAAAACTTGTTGACAGATTTTTGAGTTAGAAACACGTGTCATTAAATCTGCATCATCGCCTCCTAAAGTTAACCACTCGTTATAGATTTTAACTTGCCATTCAGGATGCATAGCTAATAACTGAAAAGTAAAAGTTAAAGCATTAGAAGTTGTCTCATGTCCAGCTGTAAAAATAATTAATATTTCATCTATTAATTGTTGCTCTGACATACCTTGACCATCATCATATTTGGTCTCTAAAAGCATATCCAACAAATCATCATAACGTTTATTAGAGGCTTTACGATCTGCAACAATACCCTTTAAAATAATTCTAGCCTCTTCAGATAATTTTAAATGCTTTTTTAATTCGCCTCCTGTTTTAAACCACCAACCTAAATAAGGTTGTCTAAGTTCTTTTACTAACATACGTTGATTGGCTTCAGTTATAAACTGAAGACGTTCCATATCTTTGGCTCTAGCTGGTTTGGTAAATAAAGACTTAACTACTGTTTGAAACGCAAGGTCATTTAGTATTGGAAAAAGATCAATAGTTTTGTTGGTAGAAATTTTATTAAATTCTTCTACAATGGTGTCTTGCATACCGCTTAATAAATTCTGCAATTGCTTTTTATGAAAAGCGGGTTGCATCATTTTACGTTGCTTTTTCCATTTATCACCTTCAGAGGTTAATAAACCTTCACCTACATATTTTACTAAATCCTTTGTTTGTATGTTAGACTTAATATAGTTTTTTTGGTTTTTCTGAAGAACATATTGTGCAAAAGCAGCATCACGACAAAAGTATATTTTAGAATTAAAGCTGACATTCAATTTAAAAATATCACCTTTTTCTGTAAAATTCTTATTATGGAAAGGTAATGGGTTTTTTAAAATTTCTAAAGAATGCTTAATGAATTTTAATAACGAAACTTCTGGTATTTTTTTCATTTAAAATATTTAATTCAATTATAAAACTCTAACTATTACAATGTACTAGAATAAACCTCCCTGAGTTGGTCCTTTAATTTTCCCTAAATGTTTATAGGCAAGTTCAGTAACCTCACGTCCTCGTGGTGTACGCATTATAAAACCTTGTTGTATTAAAAAGGGTTCATACACTTCTTCAACCGTTTCTGTACTTTCACTTACAGCGGTTGCAATAGTACTAATACCTACTGGACCACCTTTAAATTTATCGATTATGGTTGACAGAATTTTATTATCCATTTCATCTAAACCATAAGCGTCAACATTAAGGGCTTCTAAGCTATATCTAGCAATTTTAATATCTATACTACCATTCCCTTTTATCTGAGCAAAATCACGTACACGACGTAGTAAAGCGTTGGCTATTCTTGGAGTCCCACGACTACGTCCTGCAATTTCGATTGCTGCTTCCATAGAAATTGGTACATTTAAGATATCTGCACTACGCTGAATGATAGTAGTCAGTAAATCTGTTTTATAATATTGAAGTCTACTTTGGATACCAAAACGTGCTCTCATTGGAGCTGTTAATAAACCTGATCGCGTTGTAGCACCAACTAAAGTAAATGGGTTAAGATTGATTTGAACGGTTCTAGCATTAGGACCAGTTTCAATCATAATATCAATTTTATAGTCTTCCATTGCTGAGTATAAATACTCTTCTACAATTGGACTTAAACGATGGATTTCGTCTATAAAAAGAACATCTCTATCATCAAGGTTAGTTAATAAACCAGCTAAATCACCAGGTTTATCTAATACAGGACCTGATGTAATTTTGATTCCAACTCCCAACTCATTTGCCAATATATTAGCAAGAGTCGTTTTACCTAAACCTGGAGGACCATGAAATAAAGTGTGGTCAAGTGCTTCGTCACGCTTATTAGCTGCCTGAACAAAGATTTGTAGATTTTCCAACACTTGGTCTTGACCTGTAAAATCGTCAAAGGAAAGGGGTCTTAATTGTCTTTCAACATCAAACTCTTCAGGAGAAAAATTATCGTTAGTTGGATCTAGGTTTTCGTTCATAATATTTTCGCGAAAGCGTAATAGAATTAATAATATTGTGCAAACAGTTTTAGATTAATAATAAACTGTTTAATAAAGTGTATAAACAAATATAAAGAAAAAGCCTTTCTGATTAAACAGAAAGGCTTTTCAATATTATATATAGATGTAAATCTAGTGTTGTAATTCTTCTTCTCCTTCTTTTAAAGGTATATTTTGAGGTACAAAGTCTTCAACATGACCTGGTTTACTGTAGTCATAAGCCCATCTATGTACTTGAGGAATAGCTCCTGGCCAGTTACCATGTACATGCTCTACTGGAGTTGTCCACTCCAAAGTGTTTGATCTCCATGGGTTTTGTTCTGCTTTCTTACCGTAGAAAATACTAGCAAAGAAATTATATAGGAATACTACTTGGAAAATACTTCCAATAATAGCAAACATTGTAATAACAACATTTACACTAGCTAAATCATCAAATAATGGAAAGTTAGTATTAGTATAATAACGTCTTGGTAATCCAGCCATACCAATGAAATGCATTGGGAAAAATACACCATAAGCACAAACAGCTGTAATCCAGAAGTGAACATAACCTAAGTTTTTGTTCATCATACGTCCAAACATTTTAGGGAACCAGTGGTATACACCAGCAAAGAAACCATATAATGCAGAGATACCCATTACTAAGTGGAAGTGAGCCACAACAAAGTAAGTATCATGAACGTTAATATCTAAAGCACTATCACCTAAGATAATTCCAGTTAATCCACCTGTTATGAAAGTTGAAACTAATCCAATTGAAAACAGCATGGCTGGATTCATTTGGAGGTTACCTTTCCATAGTGTGGTAATATAGTTAAACGCTTTAACTGCTGAAGGAATAGCAATTAATAGTGTTGTGAAAGTAAATACAGATCCTAAGAATGGATTCATTCCTGAGATAAACATGTGGTGTCCCCAAACAATTGTAGATAAAAATGCAATTGCTAAAATTGAAGCTACCATTGCACGATATCCAAAGATTGGTTTACGTGAGTTAGTTGCAATAATCTCTGAGGTAATACCTAATGCTGGTAATAATACAATATATACTTCTGGGTGACCTAAGAACCAAAATAAATGCTCAAATAAAACTGGAGAACCACCTTGGTAGTGTAAAACTTCACCTTGGATAAATATATCAGATAAGAAGAATGATGTACCAAAACTTCTATCCATTATTAATAATAATGCAGCAGATAATAATACAGGGAATGAAACTACACCAATGATTGCTGTAACAAAAAACGCCCAAATCGTTAATGGTAATCTAGTCATAGACATCCCTTTTGTACGAAGATTAATTACAGTTACAACATAATTTAAAGATCCTAATAAAGAGGAAGCGATAAATATTGCCATAGATACTAACCATAATGTCATACCTAAACCTGATCCACCTTGAGCCATAGGTAAAGCACTAAGAGGAGGATAAATTGTCCAACCTGCTGCAGCTGGTCCAGCTTCAACAAAGAAGGAACTAATCATGATTACACTTGATAAAAAGAATAACCAATAAGATACCATGTTTAAAAAACCTGAAGCCATATCTCTGGCACCTATTTGTAACGGAATTAAAAGGTTACTAAATGTACCACTTAAACCTGCAGTAAGTACAAAGAATACCATTATTGTACCATGAATGGTAACTAATGCTAAGTAGATATCTGCACTCATAACTCCATCAGGAGCCCATTTGCCTAATAATGCTTCAAACATTGGATTAGCCTCTTCTGGCCAAGCAATTTGAATACGCATCATTATAGACATCGCTACACCAATAATACCCATTATTAGACCAGTAATTAAATACTGCTTAGCGATCATTTTATGATCTTGACTAAAAATATATTTAGTTATAAATGTTTCTTTATGATGATGACCATGATCGTCATGTCCATGTTCTTCTACGTGTGCTGACATAATCTAAAATCTTTAATTTGAGTTTTCTTTTACCTTAATTTTTTACTAATGAATCTACAAAAAGCTTTTGCTCTTTAATCCATGCATCATATTCTTCTTGTGTTTCTACTACTATTTTCATTTGCATGTTATAGTGTGAAGTACCACAAATTTTATTACATAATAATAAATAATCAAACTCATATGGTTCTAAAGCTTCTTCTCCTTTAGCCATTAATTCTTGACTTTTTTCTTTTCTTATATTATTAATGTTAGCTACCTTATCTTGGATTTCGGCAGTTTCACGCATTTCTGCAGTTGTTTTAGTTGGAGTAAAACTAAACTGAGTAATCATACCTGGAACACAGTTCATTTGTGCTCTAAAGTGAGGCATGTAAGCAGAGTGTAATACATCTTGAGATCTCATTTTAAATAATACAGGCTTACCTACAGGTAAATGTAATTCTTTAACAATAATATCATCTTGTGCGTTTGGATCAGCTTCATCAACACCTAATTCATTAGCTCTATTAATATCAATTAATCTAACGTTTGCTTTACCTAAAGCGTTATCAATACCAGAGTATCTTGCCTTCCAGTTAAATTGTTGTGCATATAGTTCTACAACCATTGGATCAGCATCTTCATCAATATTCATGATACTAGTCCAAGTAAATAGACCTTGTATAATTAAACCTGCTAATACAATTACAGGTATAATAGTCCAGATAGCTTCTAATTTATTGTTATCAGCAAAGAATAAAGCTTTTCTACCTTTTTCTCCTCTATATTTAAATGCGAAATAGTGTAATAAAAACTGTGTGATTGTTTGTACAAAAAAGATAACAATCATTGAGATGATCATTAAGTTATCTATTCCAGGTCCATGCTCTGAAGCCGAATTAGACATTAATGGTAAATCTCCCCATTTCACAAAACAGATAATTGTAATGGCATAGATAAAGATTAAAAATCCTATCATTAAGTAACCGTTAATACGGTTATCGTTATCGTTTGCTACTTGATTATTTTCAGTTGTTTTGCCAGTTTGGGTTAAATCAAAGATTTTAACCATTTGCCAAATAGCGATGAAAATAAATACTAAAACTAAAATTGATAATAAAGTCGTCATTGTTATCGTTCTTCTTTATTTTATTTTTTATTAATAATGGAAATGTTCGCTTTCTTTGATGAAAGGATTTCCTTTAGCTATAAGAGGTTGTTTAGATATAGCATAGAATACTATGAATAAGAATAAACCAGCAAATAATAAGATTGCTCCTATTTCAGGCATACCAATAAACCATCTATCTCCTACAGTTGCAGGCATAATCATATTGAAAACATCAATATAATGTCCAGCTAATATTACAACTCCAGTCATTATTACAAACCAAGGAATACGCTTATAATCACTATTCATTAATAACAATAATGGAAATAAGAAGTTCATAGCAATCATACCAAAGAATGGTAAGTTATAATCGTTAATTCGTGTTACGTAATATGTTACTTCTTCTGGAATATTAGAATACCAAATTAGCATAAATTGAGAGAACCATAAGTAAGTCCAGAAAATACTAAATCCAAACATAAATTTAGCTAAATCATGAATATGGCTGTCATTTACTTGAGATAATAAGCCTTTAGACTTAAGATATATTGTAATCATTGCCATTACAGTGACAGCACAAACCATCATACCTGCAAAAACATACCATCCAAATAAAGTAGAGAACCAGTGAGGGTCAACACTCATAATCCAATCCCATGACATCATTGATTCAGTATATATAAAGAATACTAAAAATGCAGCTGCTATACGAAAAGATTTTTTAAAGTTTCTTTTGTCTCCTTCTGGTGCTTGATCTTGTGCTAGAGAGAATTTACGAGCAAAGAATCTATATAAAGACCATCCACCAATAAAAATTAGACCTCTTATAAGAAAACCAGTAGTATTTAACCATCCTGATTTACCTGCAACCAACTTATCATATTTATCACTTTCAGGATTAACCATTTCATCATTCATCCAAACAAAAATATGGTCACCAGCAAACATTGCGATTGCTAGAACTATTAAGGCTCCAGGTAAAAGATAGTATGTAATACCTTCCATTACTCTAAATAACAATGGAGACCATCCTGCTTGCGCTGCAAATTGAATAGCATAAAAAGCTAGAGCTCCTAAGGCAATCATCATAAAGAAAAATGCTGCCACGTAAAGAGCAGAATAAGGTCTGTTGTGAATTTGATGCATTACATGCTCAGCATGTTCATCTCCATGATCTGCAGTTGCAGAATGAGAATCTGTTTGTCCATGAGAGTCTTCACTAGCATGAGTGTCATGTGCTGCTACTAGAGCATGACTATCTGCTACAGCATGAGCATCACCATGAGAACCATGACTTGCTTCATCAGCTAACATTGCTTTAACATCATCTTTGGTTACATGATGAGATGAGTAATAACTTGTTCCCCATAATACTGCTCCTAAAATGATTAGGATTAGTGAAACTATTTTTAGTCTATTTGAAAGTGTGTACATATCTATATATAAACTTTATCTAAAATCTTATTTTTGTAGGTCTGCCTTTAATTTCATAACATAAGCAACTACTTGCCAACGCTCTTCTTCATTTAAGAAATTAGCATAAGAACCCATTGAGTTTTTACCATAATACATAACGTGATAAATACTACCTGAATTAATAGCTCTACCAGCATCATCGTAGCTAGGCACTCCTAAAATCTTTTCTCTTTTTACTAAGTTACCTTTACCATCTCCTTTATTACCGTGACAAATACCACAGTAAATATTATAAAGTTCTTTAGCTCTTGGCTCGTCAAATTGAGTTGAATCTAGAGGACTTGTAAGTTCTGCTTTAGCTAAGTCATAACCAGCAACATCGTTTGAATATTCAAAAGGTGTGTATCCTCTAGGGATAGTTCCATCAACAGGCAACTGAGCTTCTACTCCGTTTGCAAATGCATCTGACTCCTGATAAGCTTCATAACCTACGGATTCATACATGTTAGGCATGTATTGATAGTTAGGTCGCGAACTTTTGTTACAAGATGTAAAAGTTATAGCTATTAATGCTACTATTGTTATTTTAATTAAATGTTTCATTGTATCTAATTAATGTGCTTTATCTACTACGTTAATCTCTACTGCTCCAGTTTTTGCTAACAGATTGTGTAAATCTTGTTCATTTCCATGAACAGGAATCTCCATTAAGAAGTGGTCATCTGTAGTTCTAGGGTCTGGATTTTCAGCTTGTTTAAAAGGCCACATTTTACTTCTTAAATAAAATGTAATTACCATTAGGTGAGCTGCAAAAAATACTGTTAACTCAAACATAATTGGTACAAATGCAGGTAAATTTTCTAAATAGCTAAAGCTTGGTTTACCACCAATATCTTGTGGCCAATCTTCAATCATAATGAAATTCATCATTAATGTTGCTACAGTTATACCTACACATCCATATAAGAATGCACAAATTGCTAAACGTGTTGGAGCTAATCCCATTGCCTTATCTAGTCCGTGAACTGGAAAAGGAGTATATACTTCTTCGATGTGATGCTTTGCTGCTCTTACTTCTTTAACAGCATGCATTAAAACATCGTCATCGTTATAAATAGCGTGAATTACTTTTGAAGCTTCCATATGCTACTTTAAATTATTTGTTTCTTTATTAATCACATCTGATGTTCTAGCATCAGCACCTGTACCCATTAAACTTTCACCATTTTCTCTAATGTTCTTGTAACGTTGTCCAGATGATTTTAAAATTGTCTTAACTTCTGCTTGAGCAATTACTGGGAAGGTTCTAGAGTATAATAAAAATAATACAAAGAAGAATCCTATAGTACCAATAAATATTCCTATATCAACAAAAGTTGGTGAAAACATAGTCCATGAAGATGGTAAGTAATCTCTGTGTAATGATGTTACAATAATTACGAAACGTTCAAACCACATTCCTATGTTTACTACTATAGATATGAAGAACGAAAACATGATACTTGTACGTAATTTTTTAAACCACATGAATTGAGGTGAAAATACGTTACATGACATCATCATCCAATAAGCCCATGCGTATGGTCCAGTTGCTCTGTTTAAGAAAGCATATTGCTCAAATTCAACACCAGAATACCAAGCAACAAAAAGCTCAGTGATGTAAGCCACACCAACAATAGATCCTGTAAGCATGATTACGATGTTCATTAATTCTATATGTTGCACAGTAATGTAGTCTTCTAGGTGACATACCTTTCTCATAATAATAAGAAGTGTATTTACCATTGCAAATCCTGAAAAAATCGCTCCTGCAACAAAGTAAGGAGGAAAGATAGTAGTGTGCCAACCAGGAATTACAGAGGTAGCAAAGTCAAATGATACAATTGTGTGTACAGAAAGTACTAAAGGAGTCGCTAAACCAGCTAATACTAAAGATACTTCTTCAAAACGTTGCCAATCTTTTGCACGTCCTGTCCATCCAAAACTTAATAAAGCATATATCTTTTTCTGAAAAGGTTTAACAGCTCTATCACGTAGCATGGCAAAGTCAGGTAATAAACCAGTCCACCAGAATACTAATGATACGGATAAATAAGTTGAAATTGCAAATACATCCCAAAGTAGTGGTGAGTTAAAGTTTACCCATAATGAACCAAATTGGTTTGGAATAGGTAATACCCAATATGCTAACCATGGACGACCCATGTGAATAATTGGAAATAAACCTGCTTGAACTACCGAGAAAATTGTCATAGCTTCTGCAGAACGGTTAATTGCCATTCTCCATTTTTGACGGAATAATAATAGTACTGCCGAAATTAATGTTCCTGCGTGACCAATACCAACCCACCAAACGAAGTTAGTAATATCCCAAGCCCAGTTAACTGTTCTGTTTAAACCCCAAGTTCCTATTCCTGTTGAAACAGTATAAATAATACAACCTATTCCCCAAAGAAAAGCTACAAGAGCGATTGAAAAGACAATCCACCATTGTTTGTTAGCTTTACCCTCTACAGGAGCTGCGATATCTACAGTTACATCGTGATACGATTTCTCGCCAGTAACTAAAGGTCTTCTAATAGGTGCTTCGTAATGAGACGCCATAATCCTTTTATAATTGTTTATTAATTAATCTATTTTATGCTTCTGTTGTATTTCTTACTTTAGTATGATACTGAACATTAGGTTTAGTACCAACACTTTCTAATAAGTGATACATACGATCGTCTTTTAAAAGTTTTGCAACTTTACTTTCTTCATCGTTTATATCTCCAAATACCATTGCTCCACTTCCACATGCTGCAGAACAAGCTGTTTGGAACTCACCATCCTTTATCTCACGTCCATCACGTTTAGCATCAAGAATTGTTTTTTGTGTTTTTTGAATACACATAGAACATTTTTCCATTACACCACGAGAACGAACTGTTACGTCTGGATTAATTACCATACGACCTAAATCGTTATTCATGTGGTAATCAAACTCATCGTTACCATTGTATAAGAACCAGTTAAAACGTCTTACTTTATACGGACAGTTGTTTGCACAATATCTTGTACCAACACATCTGTTATACGCCATATGGTTTTGACCTTGTCTTCCATGTGCAGTTGCAGCAACAGGACAAACTGTTTCACAAGGTGCATGGTTACAATGCTGACACATTACAGGTTGGAATGCTACTTGAGGATTATCTGCAGGATCTTCTAATTCTCCGAAACCTCCTAAAGAACCATTATCTCCAAATAAACCAGAGAACCCTTCTTTTTTAGCATCATCCTCTGCAAATGTATCTTCAGATGAATAATATCTATCAATACGTAACCAGTGCATATCACGACTACGTCTTATTTCTTCTTTACCTACGACTGGCACATTATTTTCTGCGTGACATGCTATAACACATGCTCCACATCCTGTACAAGCATTTAAATCTATAGATAAGTTAAAATGATGTCCAATAGAACGATCAAACTCATCCCAAAGATCGACTTCTGGAGATGTTACAGGAGTTTCTTCGTGGTTTAAAGATACCATTGGCACTTCATTCCAGTAATGCTTATCCTTTGTGTTAAAAACCTCTAAAGTAGTTTCTTTAATAATATCTCCACGACCCATTAACGTGTTTTGTAACTGAACACAAGCAAATTCATGCATTCCGTTAGCTGGCTCAATAGAAACACTTTGTACTGTGTCAAAATTAGTATATAATGCATAAGCATTAACACCAGTTTTCATTTCGTCCTTAAGACCAGTCGTTCTACCATAACCAAATGATAAACCAACAGAACCTTTAGCTTGACCTGGTTGAATAATTACTGGTACAGTTAATGGCTGAGCACCTTTAACTTTCAAAGTAACATAACTACCATTTAATGCTCCAGTAGAATCATTTTCATTAATGATATTCCAAGCTTCTGCATCTGCTTTAGATACCGTTAAATAGTTATCCCAAGATGTTCTTGAAATTGGATCTGGAAACTCTTGTAACCATGGGTTATTGGCCTGCTGACCATCTCCCATACCTACCTTTGTATATAACGTTAATTCTGTTCCTGTAGTTTTTGCAGAAGCAGCTAACTCTCTAGCTACATTAGTTCCAGGAACTTCATCAGTAGCAATTTCTTCAACTATTGTTTCTTCTTCAAGAATATTTTCAACTGAAACATTGCTTACATATACACCATCATGTAATGCTTGATTGTAAGAACTACCGTTAAGAATAGAATCTTTCCATGTTGATTTGATATAATCATTTATTGATACTCCATTGTCAGTCCACTTTAATAAAGCTTCTTGAAATTGACGGGTATCAAATAAAGGTCTAATTGTTGGTTGCATTAAAGCAAAATGACCTTTTTTAATTTCAACATCTCCCCAAGACTCTAAATAATGAGGTGCTGCTGCTGTATATTGACTCACTAAAGCTGTTTCGTCTTCCTTAGAAGTAAAAACTATAGATAAAGAAGTTTTCTTTAATCCTTCAGAAAAGTCTTTTGCATTAGGTAAAGTATACATTGGATTAACGCCACTCATGATGACAGCACCAACTTTACCTGCTTTCATATCAGCAATTAAAGTTTGTACTGCTTTGTTATTACCTTGACGCGTTTTAATTGGCGTTTTAGGATCAAAAGCTTTACTTCCTAATTTTTTATTTATTTCTAAAGCAACTGTTTGCGCATTAACATCTTGAATACCAGTTACTACAACCCCATTACTTCCTGCTTTAAGTAATTCTGAAGCTGTTTTTTGAACAGCATCTTTAATTTTTGCAGGTAAAGCATTAGTATTTACAGAGCTACCAACTATTAAACTATGTAGTTGTGCTAAAGCTAACTTTTGTTGAGTAGGAGTTAATGGTACACGCTTATCTGCATTAGCACCAGTTAATGACATATTAGATTCAAACTGAATATGTCTTGACATTTTACCATGGTCAGGCACTCTTTTTGAAGCGTAACCTGCATCAAATCCACCACCTTGCCAATCACCTAAAAAGTCAGCACCAACAGAAACAACAGTCATTGCTTTGGCAAAATCATAATTCGCTAAACCACGTTCTCCATACATTGCTTGATAAGCATCTAAGGCAGCCGACTCTGAAACAGCATCATAAACCACGTGGTTTACATTACCAAACTTTTCAGAAAACTCCGAAATTAATTTAGATGTCGATGGACTAGCATAAGTTTGAGTTAATAAAGTAATTTGTTTACCAGAATCCTTTAAGCTATTTAAAGCATTAATAGTTTCGGTATCAAATTCAGACCAAGCAATTGCTTTATCTCCTTTTTTAGGACCTTGAACTCTTAAGCTATCATATAAATCTAAAACAGAAGCATTAACTCTGGCATTTGCGTGACCATTAGTTGAAGCTAACGTATTGTTTTCAATTTTAATTGGACGACCTTCTCGAGTCTTAACTAAAACACTTGCAAAATCGAAACCATTAGCTATAGTCGTTGCATAATAATTTGCAACACCAGGAACAATACGATCTGGTTGAACTACGTAAGGAATAGATTTAACTACTGGCCCTTCACAAGCAGCTAAAGATGCTGCTGCGGTACTAAAACCAACATATTTTAAGAAATCACGACGTGTTGTTGAAGAACTCTCTAATGTATCTTTATCACCTAAAAACTCATCAGTAGGAATTTCTTGAACAAATTCGTTTTGTTTTAGCGTCTCAACAATAGAACTATCGTTTAGCTCCTCAACACTTTTCCAGTATTTCTTGTTTGATGACATATTATATAATTGAATTTATTTCTTTATTAATTATTTTAATCTCTTCCTTATAAATTAGGAAGTAATCCTATATTGTTAGTAATGACATTTACCACATTCTAAACCTCCCATTTGAGCTGCAGTAAAGTTTTCTTTACCATACTTTTTGTATAACTGCTCGTGGATTTTTGTGTAGTAAGCATTATCCTTTACTTTAACATCTGTCTCTCTGTGACAGTTAATACACCATCCCATAGTTAAAGGTGCATGCTGTGACATAATTTCCATTTCTTCAACAGGACCATGACAAGTTTGACACTCAACACCTCCAACAACTACGTGCTGCGAGTGATTGAAATAAGCAAAATCTGGCAATTTATGAATTTGGATCCATTTTACTGGAGAGCTTTCTCCTGTATATTTTTGTTCAGCATCATCCCAACCAACTGCTTTATATAATTTCTTAATTTCAGCATTATAATTCACACCATATTCTGCTAATCCTTCAGCTTGAGTTTCTGGAGCAACTTCATAAATTGATTTATGACAATTCATACATACGTTTAAAGACGGTATACCTGAATGCTTACTTACTCTTGCAGAAGAGTGACAGTATTTACAATCTATACCATTATCTCCAGCGTGAATTCTGTGAGAATAATGTATTGGCTGTATTGGTTCGTAACCTTGGTTAACTCCAACTTGCATTAAGAAACCGTAAACAAAATATGCACTCGCTAACATCAAAACAACAACTGAAACTAAAACCAAAAACTGATTTTGAGCAAAAGCCTTCCATAGCGGAGTACGTTTTGAAGATTGAGGTAACTCAACACCTTTTGCTTCAGCAAAACGACGTAAAGTTTTATTCACTAAAAATAATGCTGCTGCCAACAAAGCAAACAACACACCTAAAGCACCAAGGATTAATTTATTTGAAATCCCACCTTCTCCCGAAGTAGTACTACCACCTCCATCAATATCTACTGGAGGTTTTGGCGGAGCTGGAGCTTCAGAAGCTGTATAGGCTAAGATATTATCAATATCCGCATTTGTTAACGTTGGAAACGCACTCATTGCAGCTCCATTAAACTCGTTATAAATCTTGTTTGCGTAAGCATCTCCAGATTTGATAAGTCCGGCACTGTTTTTTATCCATTTGTACAACCACTCTCTATCCAATCCCTCAGTATCTGCTAAACGAGCCTCTACATTACGTAAAGCTGGACCTGTCATTTTCTTGTCTAGCTTATGACAAGCTATACAGTTTGCATTAAACAATGCTTTACCAGTAACAGCGTCGCCATCTTGTGCGAAAAGAGAGGTTGAGAGTGTTAGTAAAAAAATTAAGCTTAAACTAAGAGTGTTGCGACTTAACTTACGGTGAATCACCTGTTTCATATTATATATTGAATTTACTTCTAAACTTTGGTATGGTTTTTTCATCTATTTTAATAAAATACAGTTCAAAAAACGTTTAGCAAAAGTAATACTTAAAGTCGATTTTAGAAATCTTAAAGAAGTCTTAATTGCTAATTTAGAGATATTCTAAATAACAAATTATATCGCTTTTACGTTTAATACTTATACATTTGCAATAAATATACTAAAATATGATGATTACACAAATAAAAACCTATTATCTAAGTGCCTTAATCACAATATGTTTTTCAACATTTACAATTGCTCAACAAGGGACAGTAGTAGTCAATGAAGATCCTTCAATACCCAAATTACTTGAGATTAAAAAAGACATTAATAAAGATGATAATAATAGCGATAGATATAAAATTCAGATTTATTCTGGAAGCGTAAGTAAAGCTGAAAGCACTAAGTCTAAATTTGATAATTCAATTGGTATATGGAAATCTCAGTTAACTTTTGAATCACCAGATTATAAAGTGTGGGTAGGAAATTTTAGAACAAGATTAGAGGCTGAACGTGCTTTGTTAGATGTTCAAAAAAAGTTTAAAGATGCTTTTATTTTTAAACCAAAAAAGGATTAAAGTCTTAAATATTTATAATTAAAATAAAAAAAAGNNTTTCATATAATCGACTTTTTTATGA
>NZ_BCBW01000045.1:0-96878 GCF_001315805.1 Olleya sp. ITB9 | reverse complement strand
GCATACATTATACGAAGTTATACGAATTGATTTATTTAAGTTTTTCTTTACTTCTACTTCATGGAATGCTTCAATTACGTCTCCGACATTAATGTCGTTGTAATTCTTAATCTGCATACCACAATCATATCCTTTAGAAACTTCTTTAGCATCGTCTTTAAAACGTTTTAACGAAGCTAATTCACCTGTATAAGCTACTACTCCATCTCTAATTAAACGTATTTGAGAGTTTCTAAATATTTTTCCATTCATTACCATACAACCTGCAATAGTACCAACTTTAGAAACTTTGAAGATTTCTCTAATTTCAGCAGTACCAGTAACCTCTTCTTTAACTTCTGGAGATAACATCCCTTCCATAGCGTCTTTAAGATCGTTAATTGCGTCGTAAATAATTGAATAAGTTCTGATATCTACTTCTTCTCTATCTGCAATTGTTCTTGCATTTCCAACAGGACGAACATTAAATCCAATAATAATGGCATCTGATGCTGTCGCTAGCAATACATCACTTTCAGTAATTGCACCAACACCTTTATGAAGGATGTTAACTTGAATCTCTTCAGTGGATAGTTTTTGGAACGAATCTGTTAATGCTTCAACAGAACCATCCACATCTCCTTTAAGGATAATATTAAGCTCTTTAAACGTTCCTAAAGCAATACGACGACCAATTTCGGCTAACGTTAATGTTTTAGTTGTTCTAACGTCTTGTTCACGTTGTAACTGTGTACGCTTAGTTGCTATTTGCTTAGCTTCACGCTCGTCTGCAAATACATTAAACTTATCACCTGCTTGAGGCGCTCCGTCTAAACCTAAAACAGATACAGGAGTTGATGGTCCAGCTTCTTCAATGTCATGACCTCTTTCGTCATGCATGGCTTTAACTTTTCCACTATTTTTACCTGCTAATAGATAATCTCCTACACGCAATGTTCCTGCTTGAACTAATACTGTAGATACATAACCTCTACCTTTATCTAAATACGCTTCAACAACAGTACCTACTGCTGGTTTATTTGGATTTGCTTTAAGCTCTAATAATTCTGCTTCAAGTAATACTTTTTCTAATAATTCTTTAACACCTGTACCTACTTTGGCCGAAATATCATGAGATTGAATTTTTCCTCCCCAATCTTCAACTAGTAAGTTCATTTGTGCTAAACCTTCTTTAATCTTTTCTGGATTAGCATGTGGTTTATCAATCTTGTTAATTGCAAATACAATTGGTACACCAGCCGCTTGAGCGTGAGATATCGCTTCTTTTGTTTGAGGCATTATATCATCATCGGCTGCTGCTACAATAATAGCAATATCTGTTACTTGAGCACCACGAGCACGCATGGCTGTAAAGGCCTCGTGACCTGGTGTATCAAGGAATGCTATTTTTTGTCCATTATCTAATTGTACACCATAAGCACCAATGTGCTGTGTGATACCTCCAGACTCTCCTGCAATTACATTTTCTTTACGTATGTAATCTAATAAAGAGGTTTTACCGTGATCTACGTGTCCCATTACAGTTACGATAGGTGCACGAGATTTTAAATCTTCTGGCTTATCTTGAACTTCTTCAATAGACTCTTCAATATCAGCTGTTACAAATTCGGTTTTATAACCAAATTCTTCAGCTACGATAGCTAATGTTTCAGCATCTAAACGCTGATTCATAGTAACCATCATACCAAGAGACATACATGCAGATATAATTTTTGTTACTGGAACATCCATCATAGTAGCTACTTCGTTTGCAGTAACAAACTCTGTAACTTTAAGTATTTTACTTTCTGCTGCTTCGATTTGTTGATCGATTTCAGTCTGCTCTCTATGCTGATCTCTTTTATCTCTTCTATACTTAGCACCTTTACCTTTAGAAGACTTACCTTGAAGTTTCTCTAAAGTTTCACGTACTTGTCTTTTAACATCCTCTTCGCTAGGCTCTGCTTTAACAATAGTTTTACGACCACCTGGTTTTCTACCTTTAAATCTATCATTTCCTCTTGATGGTCCTGATCCTTTACGGTTGTTATCACCTGGTTTTGAGATACGACGACGCTTTCTTTTATTTGCGTTATCATCTTTTTTAGGATCCTCTTTTTTCTTTTTAGGCTTATTAAACTGAGATAAATCAATTTTATCACCTGCAATTTTAGGACCCGAAAGTTTGGTGTATTTTGTTTTAAGCTTTTCTTCTACTGGAGCTTTGCTTTCTTCTTCTTTAGCCACAACCTTTTTAATTGGTGTTTTAGCTACAGGTTTAACCTCAGTTTTAACTTTAGGTTTAGCATCTGATTTAGCTTCAACTTTAGGAGTCACTTTGTTTGGTGAAGTTTTTTGCTCTTGAGCTTTTGGTGCTTCTTTTTTAGACGGAGTATTTTGGTCTGCTTTTTTAGCGACTTTTTTACCAGTGTCTAAATCTATTTTACCAACAGGCTTAAGCTTGGATATAGATTTAGAAGCCTTAATCACTTCTTCCTCTTTTCTTTTCTTTTCCTTAGCTTCTTGCTCTGCTATAGCAGCTTTGGCTGCTCTTGCAGCTTTAGCAGCATCTTCAGCTTTTTGCTTTTCTGCTAGCTCTTTTTCGCGTTTAATACGCAGCTCTTCCTTCTCTTTATTCTTAGCTTCGTTAACTTCTTGTGATGCCATTTTCTTGTTAGCATCAGTTTGAAATTCGTCAGAAAGAATACTGTAAGTTTTCTCTGAAATTTTGGTAGTCGGTCGCTTCTCGATCTCCACACCTTTAGAGTCCAAAAACTCTACAGCGCGATCAAGAGAGATGTTAAGCTCACGTAATACCTTATTTAATCTAATTGTTTCAGCCATAAATTGCCTTTAACCTTTTCTTTTTTTTCTCAAATATATGTTAATCTTCGAATTCTTCCTTAAGAATTCTAATAACATCTAAAATTGTTTCTTCTTCTAAGTCTGTTCTTTTTACTAAATCTGCCACATCTTGTTCTAAAATGCTTTTGGCTGTATCAAGACCAGCTTTACTAAATTCTGAAATAATCCAGCTATCGATTTCATCAGAAAATTCGCTTAATTCAACATCTTCTTCAGCACCTTCTCTTAACACGTCTATTTCATAACCTGTTAATTGTCCTGCTAATCTAATGTTGTGACCACCACGTCCAATAGCTTTACTTACTTCTTCTGGCTTTAAGATAGCTTCTGCACGTTTATTTTCTTCATCAATTTTAATTGATGTTACTCTTGCAGGACTTAATGCTCTAGTAATGTAAAGTTGTAAATTGGTTGTGTAATTAATAACGTCAATGTTTTCGTTACCAAGCTCACGAACAATTCCGTGTATTCTTGATCCCTTCATACCTACACAAGCTCCAACTGGATCAATTCTATCGTCATAAGAATCTACAGCTACTTTAGCTTTGTCACCTGGAATACGAACAACGTTTTTGATTGTAATTAAACCATCAAAAACTTCTGGAATTTCAGATTCGAATAATTTTTCTAAGAACTTAGGTGATGTTCTTGACATGATAATTGCTGGCTTATTTCCTTTAAGTTCAACACTATCAATAACACCTCTTACGTTATCTCCTTTTCTAAAAAAGTCAGATGGTATTTGTTTATCTTTTGGTAAGATGATTTCGTTACCTTCATCATCTAATAAAATTACTGCTCTGTGACGAATATGATGTACTTCTGCTGTATATAAGTCTCCAACTAACTCTTGGAATTGCTTAAACACATTAGTATTATCATGCTCGTGTATTTTAGAAATTAAGTTTTGGCGTAATGCTAAAATAGCACGACGTCCTAAATCTATTAATTTCACTTCTTGAGACACATCTTCTCCTACTTCAAAATCTGGCTCGATTTTTCTAGCTGCACTTAATGATATTTCTTGATTTGGTTCTTCTACTTCACCATCTGCAACAACGATTCTGTTTCTCCAAATTTCTAAATCTCCTTTATCTGGGTTTATAATAATATCAAAATTATCGTCATCTCCAAATTTTTTCTTTAATGCATTTCTAAATACATCCTCCAAAATAGCCATTAAGGTGACACGATCTATTAATTTATCGTCTTTGAATTCTGAAAAAGATTCAATTAACGCTATATTTTCCATAACTCTATTTGAATTAAAATTTTATTATAACTTTTGCCTCTACAACATTGTTGTAAGCAATTTTTTCTGTTTTACTTACGGTAACTTTACCTTTACCTATCGGTTTTGGCTCTCTGGCTTTCCACTGTAACGTAAATGTTTCGTTATTTACTTCAGTTAAAGTCCCTTCAAATTTACCATCATTAGTTGTAACACCCAAGTTACGTCCAATATGTTTTGGATATTGTCTTGATAAGGTTAATGGTGCAGCTGCTCCTGCAGACATAACTTCTAGCGCAAAATCATGCTCTTCTCTATCTATGTTATGCTCTATTGCACGACTTACAAACATACAATCCTCTACTCTAACACCTTCATCTCCATCAATAATGATTTTAATCTCATTGTTTCCTACTACGCTAAAATCTATTAAAAATAAATCGTTGCGTTCTGTTAAGGCGTCTTGTAATAATTTTTTTACTATTTCTATAAACATTTCTAAGTATAAAAAGAGGGGACTTTTAGTCCCCTCAATTTTCGTTTTTCTCTATCAACGCTGCAAATATACATTTTTTTATTGATTTTCATAGCTTTTTAAAAGTCATTTTTTATTACTAACTTTATAATAAGTTCTTTACAAACCAACTACATCTTTATTATGAAAAAACTACTAGTACCAACTGACTTTTCTGGAGAAGCTGAAAACGCATTAAAAGTGGCAGCACAATTGGCAAAAAAATATGATTGCGAAATTATTTTACTTCACATGATTGAGCTACCATTAAACCAAATAAGTACAGAAATGACGTCACCTGAAAATCTTCCTGAAGCACTGTTTTTTATGAAATTAGCGCATCAAAAATTTGAAACGGAAATCAATAATGAGTATTTAAAAGATATTACAATTAGTGAAACTGTAGAATTTAACGAAGTCTCTAAAGGTATACTAGATGCTTGCGAAAAATACGATGTTGATTTAATTGTAATGGGATCTCATGGTATTGAGCAGCAAAAAGATTTATTTGTAGGTTCAAACACAGAAAAAGTTGTACGTACTTCCAGTATACCTGTTTTGGTTATCAAAAATACACACGAGCATTTTGATATCAAAGAATTTGTTTTTGCTTCTGATTTTAACAATGACAATAAAGAAACCTACATGCAAGCCATAAAGTTAGCAAATCTATTTGACGCTAAAATACACTTATTAAACGTCAACACACCTAGCAACTTTACAACTACTGCAGCATCAAAGGTTAGAATGCTAGAATTTACTGAACAAACCACATTTGACAATTACACGATAAATATTTATAATGACAATACTGTTGAAAAAGGAATTTTAAACTTTTCTAGAATTGTTGATGCCGACTTAATTGGGATAAGCACACATGGAAGACAAGGTATTTCTCACTTTTTAAACGGTAGTATTAGCGAAGATTTAGTGCATCACGCTAATAGACCAGTCGTTACATTTAAAATATAGCTTAAAACTGATATAAAATAAAAAAGCTTCCTTAAAAAGGAAGCTTTTTTTGTTGGCCCACTAGGTTTCGAACCTAGACTCTTCGGTACCAAAAACCGATGTGTTAGCCAGTTACACCATGGGCCAATCTCGTATTGAGGATGCAAATTTAAGACAAATATTAATACTTGCAAATTTTTTTTAAAAAAAATAATAATAAAAAGCTAACGTTAACATAAAAGCGACTTCTGTAACATAATAATTACTAAATTCGCCTCACATAATAAACCAATAATTTATGACGTCTTTAAACTTTAAAAAATGGAACTTAATTTTAAGTTGGTTCGCTTTTTTAATTGCTCTTATTACTTATACTTTAACAGCCGAACCTACAGTAAGCTATTGGGATGCTGGAGAATACATTCTTACATCCTCAAAACTTCAAGTTGGTCATCCTCCAGGAGCACCTTTGTTTCAAATGTTTGGAGCAGTGTTTTCAGTGTTTGCTTTTGATGCTTCACAAATTGGTTTTTTAATGAATATGATGAGTGCTGTGTCTAGTGCATTTGCTATTTTATTTATGTTTTGGACCATAATTTTATTATTAGAAAAAATAATTGGTAACCCAGAATTATTAAAAAAAGGACAAAAAATAGCAGTTTTAGGTAGTGCTTTTGTTGGAAGCTTAGCTTTTGCGTTTACCGATTCGTTTTGGTTTAATGCTGTTGAAACCGAAGTTTATGCTATGGCAACCTTAATTATGGCAGTTATGTTTTACTTAGGTTTACGCTGGGAAAAAGATATGCACCAACCTAGAGGTAACCGATGGTTAATATTAATTGCTTTTGTTGTTGGATTATCTTTTGGTATTCACTTTATGGGATTATTAACTATTCCTGCAATTGGATTAATATACTTTTTTAAAAATTACAAAATGGTTACGGTTAAAAACTTCATTATTGCTAATATCGTTTCGGTTGCTGTTTTATTATTCGTTTTTAAACTAATGTTCCCTAATGTATTAAGATATTTTAGTGCTTTAGAATTGTTTTTTGTAAACCAAATTGGACTTCCTTTTAATTCAGGATCTATAATTGCTGGTATTTTATTAATTGCAGCCTTTTATTATGGACTTAAATACACTAAAGAAAAACAACTGTACCCATATAACACTGCTATATTGTGCTTGTTATTTGTTTTAATTGGATCTTCTACTTGGTTAATGCTGCCAATTAGAGCCAATGCTAATGTTGTTATTAACGAAAACAATCCATCTAGTGCTAGAGAACTTTTAGCGTATTATAACTTAGAGCAATATCCTGAAACGCACTTGTTTTACGGTCCATTATTTACTGAACAGTACACTGGTTTAGACGAAAACGAACCATATGTAGATGACAAACCTAAATATGAAAAAGACGAAGCTACCGGAACTTACGTAATAGTTAACCAGTATAAAAAAGCAAGACAGAATTATAACTCTGAACAAGCTTCCATTCTTCCAAGAATGTGGAGTGGTGAGAATGCAGAAAACTACATGTTATTTACTGGCTTTTTAGATTTTAGTTTGAAACCTGAATACCAAGGAGAGCAACGTTTAGTACAATCTATGCTTGATTTTAAAAGCGATGTAAACAAAGGGATGATAGATTATGAAGACTATCATAACTTTTTAAAACAGTTTGGTCAATTTATAAATATCGAAAAACCATCATTAGCGACTAACCTCTCTTATTTATTTGAATACCAATTAGGGTATATGTATTGGAGGTATTTTATGTGGAATTTTTCTGGTCGTCAAGATGACCTTCAGGGTCGCTATGACCAACATGGTAATTGGATAAGCGGTATTAAAACTATTGACGAATGGAATTTAGGTCAGTCTCAAGACAATTTACCTACTGATGTAGCAGAAAATAAAGGTAGAAATACGTATTATCTTTTCCCTTTAATTTTAGGGTTAATAGGATTAATGTATTTATTTAATAAAGACAAAAAACTGTTTTGGGTAACCTTAGTATTTTTCTTATTTACTGGTTTAGCCATACAAGTATACACCAACGTAAGACCATTTGAGCCTAGAGAACGTGATTATTCTGTAGTAGGATCCTTTTACGTTTTTGCTTTATGGATTGGTTTAGGTGTCTATGCTATTTTTGACTTATTAAAAAGTTATGTATCTGCTAAAGTATTAGCACCTGCAGTTTCGCTTATATGCTTATTATTAGTACCTGCTATTTTAGCCTCTCAAAACTGGGATGACCATGATAGATCAGGAAAATATACAGCATTAGCTATGGCTAAAAAATATTTAGATTCTTGTGGTGAAAACGGAATACTCTTTTCAATTGGAGATAATGACACCTTTGCATTATGGTATGCTCAAGAAATTGAAAACTATCGCACAGATGTACGTGTCGTTAATACTAGTTTATTTCAAACAGATTGGTACATAGATCAAATGAAGCGTAAAGCTTATGAAAGTGATCCAATCCCATCTAAATTAACACATGACAAGTACAAACATGGTACTAGAGATTACTTAATAAAGCGATTAAGATCTAAAGACACTTTAGACATTAACACTTTTATGAATTTTATATCTAGTGATGAGCCTAAAACAAAGCTTAGCTATGCATTAATTCAAGAAGGAGAAGACCCTAGCAACTATCCTGATCAGTATTTAAACACTAATTATTTTCCTGTAGAAAATATTAGAGTCCCTGTTGACAAAGAATCTGTACTAGAAAACAAGATAGTAAAAGCTAAAGACGCAGATCTAATTGAAGATTATTTAGATGTAAAAATAACAGATAATGCAATAACTAAAAACAGACTACTAATGTTAGATATTGTGGCCAACAATAATTGGGAACGTCCTATATATTTTACTGGAGGCGCATTTAGCGAATCTGATTATATATGGATGAAAGACTACCTACAATTAGATGGTATGGTTTACAAATTAGTACCTATAAAAACTCCTGTTGCTCAAGCTAACCCTTTTGACATGGGACGCTTGGATACAGATTTTATGTATAATAAAGTTATTAATTGGGATTGGGGAAATAGCGGAAGCGACAAGATTTATCATGATCCAGAAACAAGACGAAACTCGATTACTTACAGAGGTAATTTAGCTAGACTTATTGAAGCTTTAATTAACGAAGATCAATTAGACAAAGCTGAAGAAATAGCTGACATTGCAATGAAGAACATGCCAGTTGATAAGTTTGGATTCTATACTTTATTAGAACCATTTATTAGTGCCTATTACGAAGTTGGAAATCAAGACAAAGCAAGACAGTTGTTTAAAGATGTAGCTGTAAAATATCAAGAGAACTTAAAATACTACAGCACATTAACTAGAGACAATCAAGACAAGAATTTTACCGAAATACTTACAGATATTGAACGTTATAAAGCGTTGGTAGACGTTTTGGTGGAATATGATAAAACATTTGCTAAAGAAGAGTCTATGAACTTTACAAACTATCTTGAATTGTTCAAACAATATTATGATAGTCAACCAGAAGCTGAAACTGCTCCTATTAGAACAGATCAAGATTTATTACAACAGTTAGATACTGTTATTAAAAGCGAATAAATGCCTTTTTTTCCAGTAAAAACACCAAAATTTATTCAACGCCTTTTTCCAAATTACCTTTGGAAAAAGGCGTCTTTATCTAAAACCATTTATTTAACTTTTGATGATGGTCCAACGCCTGAAATTACACAATGGACTTTAGACACACTAAAACATTACAATGCAAAAGCTACGTTTTTTTGCATTGGAGATAACGTCAAAAAACATCCTAGTATTTTTGACAATCTTATTAAGGAAGGACACACTATAGGTAATCATACTTTTAATCATCTTAAAGGCTGGAACACAAACACTGAAGATTATATTAATAATACCGAAAAAGCACAAGAAGCTATTAATCCAAAACACAAGCATCTATTTAGACCTCCATTTGGTAAAATTAAGCGCAGACAAGCCAAATTACTTATTAATAAAGGTTATAAAATTGTTATGTGGAGCGTATTGTCTTACGATTGGGAAGTTAGTGTAAGTCAAGAAAAGTGCTTAAAAAATGTACTTAAGAACACCTCATCAGGAAGTATTGTGGTGTTTCATGATAGCGTTAAAGCTTCAAAAAACATGCAATATGCATTACCTAAAATGCTAGATCATTTTAGTAAAAAAGGCTATCAGTTTAAATCGCTTTAAATATATTGTTTTAAGATAGTAATCAAATCATTTGCTTCTTGGTCACCACTGTGACGCCATTTCATTTCGCCATTTTTATAAATAATTAAAGTAGGTAATCCCTTAACTCTTAAAGCTTCAGATAGCACTTTGTTTTTATCGATATCTATTTTAATAATTTTAGCTTGATTACCAAATGCTAAAGCTACATCTTTCAGTATAGGATGCATTGCTTTAGAGGCATCACTCCACTCTGCAAAAAAGTCTAGCAATACAGGAACATCGGCATCTATTAATTCTCCAAATTTTGACATACACTTATAATTTAGTTACAGCGTATTACTAAAATATAAAATTTAAAATAAACTAAGCTATTTGCTTACCTTTTTTAAGCTCTATAACAGTAATTTCTGGCCATATACCTAAACGTCCAGGATATGCAAGATATCCAAAACCTCTGTTTACATTTATATACTGTCCTTTATCTTGATAGATTCCAGCCCAATGTTTATAACGCCATTTTACAGGACTCCATTTTATCCAACCAGGAATTTCTATTCCAAATTGCATACCATGCGTGTGACCACTTAGAGTTAAATGATAATGATCTTTGTGTGAAATAACCTTTTCATCCCAATGAGAAGGGTCATGAGACATTAATATTTTAAAATCGTCAGATTGTATTGATGCAGAAGCTTTGTCTAAATCACCTGCTTTTTTAAAACCTCCTTTTCCCCAATTTTCAACACCAACTAAGGCTAAACGTTGTCCATTTTTTTCGATGTAACGGTTTTCATTTAATAACAAATCAAAACCCATCTCCTTTTGGATAGTTATTAATTCGTCTAAATTAGCTTTCTTTTCTTGTTCTGTCTCCCAATCTACATAATCACCATAATCATGATTACCAAGCACAGAAAACACACCATCTTTTGCACTTAACTTAGCAAAGGTATCTTTCCAGTCATACATTTCTGACGCCTTATTATTAACCAAATCTCCTGTAAATAAAATAGCATCTCCTTGTTGTTGGTTAACTAAATCTACAGCATAATTTATTTTTTCTTTATTATCAAAACTCCCAGAATGAATATCACTTATGTGAGTTAATTTATAACCATCAAAAGCCTCAGGTAAATCTTCAAAATGTAAAGTGTATTTTAGCACTTTATAATTATAGCGACCTTTATACATTCCGTACAACAAACCAGAAAATGGGATAGCTGCTAAACCTAATGCGACTTGACTAATAAATTTACGTCGCGATGGTAAGTATAATGACTCCTTAGTAATAAAAAACCTATCATATAAAGCAATAAATGAACGGATAATATCCTCACCAATTAGTAATGGAGTTATTACCAAATTAAAAGCCATAAAAGACAACATAAAACCAATTGCATAAGCTCTTCCTCCTGAAATTACACGACCTTCACCAGGTGTAGAAAATTGATAAATAATATTAGCTGCTACTAAAAAAGCTACAGCAAAAAACAAATAGTGTGTCCAGCTAGCTTTAAATACTGTTTTAATGGCTTGATAGCCATAAACAGTAAAAACAACATATATAATTGCAAGTATAATAAAACGCGTCATAGTCTAATTTATATACAAAATTAACTATTACAAAATTTAAAAATCTTATTATATTGTTAAACGTTAAATTATTAAAATCAGATTTATTGAGTCACTTTACTATGTAAATGAGTAACAAGTATTATTAACCAAAACAGATTTATGTCTATATTTAGACAAATAAAAATTAACTAAATGAACAACCAAAACAACAAATCGGCTTTAGCCACTTTAGTCACTGTCTTCTTTTTTTGGGGATTTATAGCTGCTTCAAACGGAGTTTTTATTCCGTTTTCAAAAACTTATTTTAATATAGATCAATTCCAATCTCAATTAGTAGACTTTGCTTTTTATGGTGCTTACTACATAGGAGCTTTATTGTTGTTTGTGATTTCAAGCTCAATTAAAAAAGACATTTTAAATGCTTGGGGTTATAAAAAAGGAATTATTTACGGACTATTACTATCTGCAGTTGGTGCATTTGTTATGTATCCAGCAACTGCAGGAGCAGAACAAGGACAAACTAGTGTGTTTTATTTTGTACTAATTGCTTTATTTATTGTTGGATTAGGATTTTCGTTACAACAAACCTCAGCAAATCCTTTTGCAATTGCCTTAGGTGATCCAAAAACGGGTTCTCACAGATTAAATTTAGCTGGTGGTATTAACTCTTTCGGAACCATGATTGGACCTATTGTTGTAGCTTTTATAATTTTTGGGTCTGCACCAATATCTGGAGAAGAATTAACAGACATGATTAAAAACAATCAAATTAAATTAACCACTGTACAAGCATTGTACCTTGGTGTTGGAGTATTGTTTTTAGTTGCTGCTGCATTATTTCATTTTTCAAAAAAATTACCTGCACTACAATCTGAAACCGCTTTTGAACCTGCTAACAAAGCCAAAAACTTACTGATATTTTTAACATTAATAATTATTGGTTGTTTTGGTTATATTTTTAGTACTTACACAGGAAATCAAACCGTATCAACAACCACAGAAAACATCAGATTAACTTTATTAATTGTCGCATTAATTGCAGTTATTGGTTGCTTATTATTTGCTTACTCAAGATCTGCCAAAAAACCCGAAGGCTGGGGAGCAATGAAATACCCTCAGTTAGTATTAGGAATGCTAGCTATTTTTACTTACGTTGGCGTAGAAGTAACTGTTGGTAGTAATTTAGGCGAATTATTAAAACAGTCTATTAACGGAAGTAATCTTAACACCTTGGGCTTACCAACTTTAAACGATGCTCAAATAGCACCTTTTGTATCGCTTTATTGGGGAGGATTAATGGTTGGTCGTTGGGTTGGATCTATAACTGTTTTTAATCCAAGTAAAGGATTAAAAAAATGGCTTCTAATTATTGTACCTTATATTGCGTTTGGTGTAATATTGTTAGTCAATTTTGGTAAATACTCCATCCATCAAATCTTATTTTTTGCCATTTGTATTGCTGTACAAATTGGAGGTTTCTTTTTAGCAAAAGACAATCCAGTAAAAACTTTAAAAATATTTAGCCTTTTTGGTGTTTTAGCCATTATAATTGGTTTAATAAGCACAGGTAATGTTGCGCTATTTGCATTTTTATCTGGTGGTTTATTTTGTTCAATAATGTGGCCTTGTATATTTACACTAAGTATTGCAGGATTAGAAAAATACACCTCACAAGGATCCGCCTTTTTAATCATGATGATTTTAGGAGGTGCTATTATACCTCCTTTACAAGGTAAATTGGCAGATGTATTTGGTATACAACAGTCGTATATTGTTGCAGTTTTATGTTTTGCTTATCTTTTGTTTTTTGCTTTTAGAGCTAAAACCGTTTTGGACAAACAAGGTGTAACTTATTAAAGTGATTCTGTTTTTTTAGGTCATTTAACCCTATAAAATAGGTTCAATAGTTTTCAAAGTACCACAATCCATTTGTTTCTTTGCAAAACAAATTAACAATCAACCAATTATATTAAAAAAACAAATTATGATTTCAACCATTTTATTAATTATTACAATTATAGCCTTTGGTATTTATGTTTTTAAAAATCCTCCAAATCGTATTGTGGCACCTCAAAATATATCGGTGACACCAAATACAGCGGTCACATCAAATACAAGTACTTCGACTAAAATATGTATGGATTACTCTGATGAAACAATGAATACTCTAGAAACAGACTTAATCAGAAATATGGTTGGTGGGTATAGAAAAAATCAACTTGTCCATATAAATGCAGCAGAAAAATTTAGCGACGCGCATTCTATATGGTTTGATTTAGTGACTCTTAAAAAGTTTATTTACCATATAGAATATCAAGCATTAGATAAAGACAATACTATAAATCCTGAAAACTTAGGTCTTCGTATCTATTATTCACGTTACCCTGATGAAATACCAGGTGAATACACTGATTTACAAGATGTTCAAGAAGATTACGCAAAGCATCATACTCTTATTGCCATACCTACCAATAGAAGAAAGGAAACAACTACCAACATAGACTTCAACCCTTTAGACCCCGACACCTTTTGGGAAGGTATACCTTCAAACTACACAGGGCCAATTGCTTCTTTACCTTTAACAAAATCTTCTCAAAACCAATTAACTGGAGCTCAAAATCATGGAAGTTTAATTCCTCCAGGTAATACATCAGGTTTATTTATTTAAAATATGTTAGAATATTATTCTTTTTTAGGTGATATATTACTAGGGATAGAGTTTCTCTCTGCCCTAGTTGCTATTATATATTTTAGAAGATTAAAACACAGCTATTGGAGGTTCTTAGCTATTTACTTAGTATTTATTTTTATTCAAGAGTTGTTTTGGAAATTCAACTCTTCTTTAGCAATTATAAGAAAACAAGACTATTATCTGTTTTTTGGCATTCCTGTTCAATATATATTCTTATTCTGGTTATATGCGCTAAAATCTTTAAAGAATAAAAAAATGTTTCTAATTTGCTTGATACTCTATTCTACTTCATTCATTCCTTTAACATTAAAAGTAGATAAAATAAATGTAGTATATTCATTGAACTTAACTATTGGCACAATATTACTATCAATATTAGTCGTGTTAGAATTTTTGAAACAGATTAAAAACGATGATATATTAAAATTTAAAGAAAACAAGATGTTTTACATAAATTTGGGAGTCATATTCTTTTATATAGGTACATATCCGCTTTTTTCTTTTTATGATTATTTATCAAAATCTTTAACAACCATTTGGAATTATTATTATTTATATTTTTTAATTTCTAATTGTATTATGTATTTATTATTTTCAGCTTCATTCATATGGGGGAAAACTCAATCATAACATCCTTAGTTTTATTTAATATCATTTTTCTAGCTTTCATTACTGGAATCATAATTTTTATTCGGGAATATCGAATAAAAAAGAAAACTCATTTAAAACAAATAGAAACTATTGACGAGACTCACAAACAAGAACTTCTAGAAACTCAAGTCGAAATACAAATGCAGACCATGCAACATATTGGACGAGAGATACACGACAATATTGGTCAAAAATTAACACTTGCTAGCTTATACACTCAACAATTAGCTTTTGAAAATAAAGCCCCTCAGGTTAATAAATGTATTGAAAACATTGGAGGCATTATAAATGAATCACTCTCTGAATTAAGAAGGCTATCCAAATCTTTAACTGACAATTCAATTGAAATCCATTCAATTTCTGAATTAATAGAGAATGAATGCGAAAAAATTAACGCATTAAAAAAATGTGTGGTTCACTTCACAAAAGATTCAAAAACTAAAATTGAATCTTATCAAATTAAAAGTATTATATTTAGAATAACTCAAGAGTTTTTACAAAATAGTATCAAGCATGCTAATTGTGAAAACATCTTTGTTTTATTAAAAAATACTGACAATATATTGGTTTTAATTCTAAAAGACGACGGAAAAGGTTTTAATACAAATGCATTAAATTCCGAAGGAATTGGGTTAAAAAACATAAAAAAGAGAACCGAATTAATAGGTGGTCAATATAAGCTAGAAAGCCTGGATCAAAAAGGAACAACATTAACCATAGAAATTCCTATCAAATGAAACGTAGTATTGTAATTATAGACGACCATGTTTTAATAGCAAATGCATTAAGCGGTATAATATCTAATTTTAATCAATTTGAAGTTTTATATGTTTGTGAAAATGGTCAAGATTTTCAGGATAAATTAAAAGAAAAGCATCCTGTACCAGATTTGGTGCTATTAGATATTAGCATGCCTATTATGGATGGTTTTGAAACTGCAAAATGGCTTAAAACAACACATCCAAATGTATTAATAATGGCATTAAGCATGCAAGATGATGATGATAGCCTAATTAAAATGATTAAAAATGGAGCTAAAGGGTATATGCTAAAAAATGTACATCCTACAGAGCTTGAAATAGCCCTAAATACAATTGCTAATAAAGGACATTACTTTCCTGAATGGGCAGCAAGTAAAATTTTTACAAGCATAAGTGACGATGCTATTGATGCTAAATTAAAGATTAAAATTTCTGATCGTGAAACCGAGTTTCTGAAGTACACTATCACAGAAATGACTTACAAAGAGATTTCAGAAAAAATGTTTTGCAGTCCCAGAACAGTTGAAAATTATAGAGATAGTTTATTTGAAAAATTAGAACTTAAAACCAGAGTTGGGTTAGCTGTTTATGCACTTAAAAATGGGTATACGGAGTAATTGTTATTAAAATAAATCAAAACTTAAATTTTAGAATAAAAAAACACTCATCAAAAATGATGAGTGTTTTGTCTTTTGTCTTTAGTCTTTTGTTAGAAACTTTTAGTAACACCTACACTTGTTACTTGATTTTTCCAATCATGTTTAACAGTATAACTAACTGACTTTGGTGGGTTTCCTTTTGCCATAATACCTTCACCATCCATATCTATATCTACATTCCAATTGTTATCAATAGATGTCTTAATGGTTTTGGCTAAACTTTTTAGAAAAGGATCTGGATACGTTTCTAAACACCCTTCTTCAATTGTTGTTAATTTCAAATTGTTAGCTATGTAGCACTTTGGAGATTCTATTAATTTATTCACTTCGTTATCGTATTCGTTTTTTAAAGTTTCTAATCTTTCTTTTACTTGATAAATCTGACTGTTTAAATCCATTGTTTTGTTTTTTAAAATTATTGATTAATATGTATTTCGAAGTACAATACAAATGTCTAAAAATCAAATACTTTAATCCCAAGTGATTTACCGTAAATTATCAGAAGTTATAACCTTATTTATTTAGGTTAATCAACTTAAAATCAGTCAAATCACACATTTAAACATTACTTAATATTAATTTTTAAACATTAATATTGGCCATTACTATTAATACGACTTGATTCTTTTAAAAAATTCTCAATCCTGAAGTTCTTTAATTTTTAAAGAAATTGTAATTTGCAATCGGATTGATTAACTATTAAAATCACCCTATTTTGTCTTCTCAAATACAGACCATTGCTAGCAATAACTATATAGCATTGTGTAACTGTTACTGAATGGATAAACACTTATAATTTATACTCAAAACAATTATGTCAGATAACAAACGTGTATTTCTAGTCGATGCTTATGCTTTAATTTTCAGAGGGTATTATGCCTTTATTAAAAATCCAAGAATAAACTCCAAAGGAGAAGACACCTCTGCCATAATGGGTTTCATGAACTCGTTATTAGACGTCATAAAACGAGAACGACCAGACCATTTAGCAGTCTGTTTTGACAAAGGCGGAAGTGCAGACCGAGTAGAAATGTTTGAAGCCTACAAAGCCAATCGTGACGAAACTCCTGAAGGTATCAAAACTGCTGTACCTTACATTATGGAGATTTTAAAAGCCATGCACATTCCTATAATATTTAAAGAAGGCTATGAAGCAGATGACGTTATTGGTACCTTATCCAAACAAGCCGAAAAAGAGGGTTACCAAACCTTTATGGTAACACCTGATAAAGATTTTGCGCAATTAGTAAGCGATAATATTTTTATGTACAGACCTGTTTTTGGAGGTGGTTATGAAACTTGGGGAATCCCAGAAGTACAGAAAAAATTTGAAGTCACAGATCCTTTACAAGTGATTGACTATTTAGGTATGATGGGTGACGCCAGCGATAATATTCCTGGATTACCAGGTGTAGGAGAAAAAACTGCTAAAAAATTCTTGGCAGCTTATGGTAGCATGGAAAACCTATTTGCTAATACCCATGAGCTTAAAGGTAAAATGAAAGAAAAGATTGAAGCCAACCAAGAACTTGGTTTATTATCTAAAAAACTAGCCACAATCATGTTAGATGTCCCTGTTACTTTTAATGCTAAGGATTTTGAGCTTGACCAACCTGACATTCCTAAAGTTACCGAGATTTTTCAAGAATTAGAATTTAGAAGACTTATTGATAATTTCACAAAAACATTTACCTCAGGTGCAGAAGCCACTTCTCTTGCCAATAAAGCTTCCGCAGAAAAAACGCCTAAAGTCACACCAAAAGAAGCAGAAAGTGCTGGAGCTGGACAATTCAATTTATTTGGAGGCGACCCAAATTCCGCAACAGCGACAACAGAAACTGATGCATTTGTTAGAAAAACTGCCGAAAACACCTCACATTTTTACCAAAGCATCGCACCAGGAATGGCAACCAAACTATTTATTAAAAATTTAATGAGCCAAACCAGTGTGTGTTTTGATACCGAAACCACAGGTTTAAACCCTTTAATTGCAGAGTTAGTTGGGATTTCATTTTCATGGGAAGTTGGTAAAGGCTTTTACCTTCCGTTTCCTGAGGACAAAACCGAAGCGCAAGACCTAATCGAAACGCTTAGACCCTTTTTTGAAAGTGAAACCATCCAGAAAATAGGTCAAAATTTAAAATACGACATTAAAGTTTTAGCCAAGTACAACGTACAAGTTAAAGGTCCTTTATTTGACACCATGTTAGCGCATTACCTGATTAATCCAGACATGCGACACAATATGGATATTTTAGCCGAAACCTACTTAAATTATACTCCAATTGCAATCACAGAATTGATTGGTAAAAAAGGAAAAAACCAATTATCAATGCGTGATGTTCCGTTGGAGAAACAAACCGAATATGCGGTTGAAGATGCAGATATTACCTTGCAACTAAAAGAGCATTTTGAAAAAGAGCTAGGCGAGGCCAATACACAAAAGTTATTTACAGACATAGAAGTGCCATTACTACGTGTTTTAGCTGCTATGGAACTGGAAGGTATAAATTTAGACAAAGATTTTTTACAGTCTTTATCTCAAGATTTAAACAAAGATATTGATGCCTTAGTAACTAAAATTTACGACGTTGCTGGAGAAGAATTTAATATTGCCTCACCAAAACAGTTAGGTATTATTTTATTTGAAAAATTAAAATTGGTCGATAAGCCTAAAAAGACCAAAACTGGTCAATACAAAACAGGCGAAGATATTTTATCTGCTTTAGCAAAAGAGCACGAAATTATTCGTAATATTTTAGAATATCGTGGTCTAGCAAAACTAAAAAGCACGTATGTTGATGCTTTACCACTTCAGGTGGAAGAAGCCACTGGACGTGTACACACAGATTATATGCAAACCGTTGCTGCCACAGGACGTTTAAGTAGTAATAATCCTAACTTACAGAATATTCCGATACGTACAGAACGTGGTCGTCAAGTCCGTAAAGCGTTTATCCCTCGTAATGAAGACTACACTTTACTAGCTGCCGATTATAGCCAAATAGAACTGCGTATTATTGCTGCTTTAAGTAAGGAGGAAACCATGATTGAAGCCTTTAAAAATGGCGAAGATATTCACGCGTCTACAGCCTCTAAAGTGTTTGGTGTGCCAATTGAAGAGGTAACTAGAGCACAACGTAGCAACGCTAAAACCGTAAACTTTGGTATTGTATATGGTGTCTCTGCTTTTGGATTAAGTAACCAAACCGATTTATCGCGTGGTGAAGCCAAAGAGCTTATTGATACCTATTACGAAACCTATCCAAAGCTTAAAAAATACATGAGCGAACAAGTAGATTTTGCACGCGATAATGGCTACGTAAAAACCATCTTAGACAGACGTCGTTACCTAAAAGATATTAATTCTAGAAATGCTATGGTACGTAGTGCTGCCGAGCGTAATGCTGTAAATGCACCAATACAAGGTAGTGCTGCAGATATTATTAAAATTGCCATGATAAATATCTATAATAAACTAGAAGCTGGTAATTATAAAACCAAAATGCTACTACAAGTGCATGATGAATTGGTGTTTGATGTTTATAAACCTGAACTTGAGGAAATGACCACTTTAATTAAAACCGAAATGGAAAATGCCTTTAAAATGGAAGTTCCGTTGGATGTTGAGGTAGATACTGGTTTGAATTGGTTGGAGGCGCATTAAGATGAAAACTATTTCTGTAACCTGTGCAATCATTCAATTTGACGATAAAGTTTTAGCTGTTCAAAGAAGTGAAACAATGAAACTTCCTTTGAAATGGGAATTTGCAGGAGGAAAAATTGAAAAAGGAGAAACAGAAATAGATTGTATTAAAAGAGAAATATCCGAAGAATTAAATATCCAAATTAAAGTCAAAGAAAAATTAACTCCTGTAACTCATGAATATTTAGATTTTAAAATTGAATTGATTCCTTTTACTGCCAATTATTTATCAGGAGAATTAATACTCAAAGAACATTCTGATTTTGTTATAGTTAATAAAGAAGAATTGATTAATTTAGATTGGGCTGAAGCAGATTTACCTATTTTAAAAGAATATTTATCACTATGAATCAAGGAATTTACGAAGAATTAATAACCCAATTAGTATCTGAAAAATTAAATGAACTTGATAAAGATAAATTCTTTCTAAAGAAAACTTCAATTGACAAAGAGGAAGCCTCAAGTGTTTTATCTAAACATCTAGCTAAAACTTTAAAACATGCATTTCAACTTATAAAAGGCAAAGCCGAATTACAAATTGAAATAGCTAATAAAATAATTAAATTACTTAAAGACGAATTAAATAAACAAGAATTTAATGATGATTTAGTTAGTGTAGAAGGTGAAATTTTAAAGGCAGTATTTTCAAAAACTGATGCGCACTTTTCAAATTTAGATTTAAGATTAAAAGAAATAACCCCTTACACAAGATTAACACAAAGTGAATTATTTACAGGTGGAAATGGTGGTCTATCACTAGAAAGTGAGCTTAAAAAGGAGATTCTTTCGTCTAACGAAATATATCTTCTTGTCTCTTTTATAAAATTTAAAGGCATCATTATTCTTGAAAAAGAGTTAAGAGAATTTACTGAACGTGGTGGAAAACTAAAAGTAATTACCACGACATATATTGGAGCAACAGATTATAAAGCTATTCAACTACTTTCAAAACTACCAAATACTGAAGTTAAAATATCGTACAATACAAGTAATGAAAGGTTACATGCAAAAGCATATCTTTTTTACAGAAATACTGGATTTCATACAGCATATATTGGCTCTTCTAACTTTTCGAGGTCAGCTTTAACAGATGGTTTAGAATGGAATTTAAAAGTTACAACCAAAGAAGTAAGTCACATAATCGATAAATTCAATAAGACATTTGATTCTTATTGGAAGAGTGATGATTTTGAATTATTTGATGATTCTAAACACAAAGAGAAACTTCAAAATGCCTTAAAACAAAGTAAATTTAGTAAACCTTATGAAAACGCTACAGCTTTGTTTGATATTAAAACTTTTCCTTATCAAAAAGAGGTATTAGAAAAACTAGAAGTAGAAAGAACGGTTCACAAAAGGTTTAGAAACCTTGTAGTTGCAGCAACTGGAACTGGGAAAACAGTTATTTCTGCGTTTGATTACAAACGTTTTAAACAAAATAATAAGTCTGCAAAACTTCTATTCCTTGCACATAGAAAAGAAATTATCCAAAAATCATTGTCTACTTTTCAAGGTGTTTTAAGAAATAATAATATTGGTGAATTATGGGTTGAAGGTATCACTCCTAATAACTTCGAGTTTGTATTTGCTTCTGTACAATCTATTAAAAACAAATTTGAAGAATACAACTTAACTCCTGATTATTATGATTACATCATAATAGATGAATGTCATCATCAAAAAGCAAATAGTTATAGAGACATAATTAATTATTTCAAACCAAAAGTTTTACTTGGCTTAACTGCAACTCCAGAAAGAATGGATGGTGGAGACATTTTAGAAGATTTTGAGAATAAGATTGCTGCAGAAATTAGACTTCCAGAAGCAATGAATCGAAAATTGCTTTGTCCTTTTCAATATTTTGGAATTACCGATAGTGTTGATTTAACAAACGTAAGTTGGTCAAGAGGAAAATATGCACCAAGTGAATTAACAGATTTGTATACAGGGAATGACAGAAGAGTTAGGGAAATCATAGATGCATTAGACAAATACACAAAAGATATAAATGAAGTTAGGTCTTTAGGTTATTGTGTTACAATGGAACATGCAAAATTCATGGCTAAAAAATTTACTTTAGCTGGATTAAAAGCTGGCTATTTAACTAGCGAAAACAGCAAAGACAGAGTTTATATTCGTCAGAAATTAGAAAAAAAAGAAATCAATTATCTATTTGTTGTCGACATGTTTAACGAAGGAATCGATATTCCAGAAATCGATACGGTTTTATTTTTAAGACCAACGGAAAGCTTAACAGTCTTTTTACAACAATTAGGAAGAGGATTAAGACTTCATGAAGATAAAGACTGCTTGACAGTTTTAGATTTTGTTGGAAACTCAAAACCTGAATACAACTTTGAAAGCAAGTTTAGAGCTTTAATAGGTAAAACAAATACAACTATTTTAAAAGAAATTGAGGACGATTTTCCTCATCTACCTTTAGGTTGCTCTATCATTTTAGAGAAAAAAACAAAAGAAACAATACTTAAAAATATTTCAGCCGCAACCTCATTAAATAAGAATAAGTTAATTCAAAGAATACAGCAATTTCAACATGACACTAATCTACCTTTAACAATCGGTAACTTTAGTAAGTTTTATAATATACCATTACAATCAATATACAAAAGAGGTAGCTGGAAACGATTATGTCAATTAGCCGGAAAAACAGAAAACTTCAATTCTGATAATGAAAAAGCTATCGTTTCTGCTATTTCAAACAAATGGCTATCTACAAATTCATTAAGTTATTTCTCTTTCATTTTAAAAATTGCAAAACAGAATTTTAAGGTGACAATTTCAGATTTAAATGAAAATGAAAAAACCATGCTTCTTATGTTACATTACGATGTTTGGCAGAAAGAAGGTGGTTTTGAGTCTTTAGAAAAAAGTATACATCATATTGGTATTAATCCTATTTTAATTGAAGAAATAAAGGAAGTTTTAGAGTTTTTAATTAATAAAACAGACTTCAAAGAATTACCTATCCAACTTCCGTACGAGCAACCTTTAAAATTACATAGTCGTTATACAAGAGACCAAATATTAACTGCTTTCCAATTTAGTACTTTTAACAATAAATCATCTAATAGAGAAGGAACTGCTTTAAATAAAGATTTAAATACTGAAATACTATTCATTAATCTTATTAAATCTGAAGAAAACTTTTCACCAACTACAATGTATGATGATTATGCTGTAAATGAATTACTATTTCATTGGCAAACGCAAAACTCTGCAAGACCAGATAAAGGAAAAGGGTTGTCATATATAAAACATCAAGAAGAAAATAAACGAATCTTATTATTTGTTCGAGAAAAATCAAAAGATGAATTTGGAAATACAAAAGGGTACGTTTTCATTGGAGAAGGAAATATCAAAGATTTTTACGGTTCAAAACCTATGAGTATTAATTGGAAATTAAATGAACCTATGCCAAATTATTTATGGAAAGATGCTGCAAAACTCTCGATTGGTTAAGCTCTAATTTTTCTTCCCTTCAAAAAACTCCATACATTTAATTGCAGGATTCGTTTTTCGGTTTATAAAAGCATGAGATAGACTACTTATTATTAAAACTACTGCAGCAGTAATAGCTGTATAAGCCACTGTTGCATTTGCATTTTTGTTAGCTATATAAATAGCTATTAATGCCCAAGCACCAACTAGTGCAAATTCACGCATGTTGCGTGACCAAGTGACCACTAAATTTAACGCTGTTGCTATTAGTAACATTATAACTGTCCAAACGGTTGCAGACAACCCAAAACCATCCCAATTATATTTTACTAATACTGCTGAGACATTGGCAATACTTGCTACAGCGACCCAACCACTATAAATTACAAAAGGCCACCATAAAAATATAATTACTGAGATTGGTGCATCAAACAATTCCATGTTATTGTTTAGTACAATTTTAATTAAGGTAAATAGTAATAAAAAAATACAAACACTAGATATTAAGGTGTAACCATAAATCCATGAGACAATCCATAAGCAATTGGCTAGACAAGACGCTATAAACCAAAATCCTGTGGTTAATAAAAAATCGTCATTTCGGACAGTAACAAACAAACTTCTACCTTGATATACTATAAATCCAGATAGCAATAAGTAGATAATGCCCCAAATAGAAAACGCATAACCTGCTGGAGTAAATAAAGTATTGTATTGTTTAGACACTTCGCCAATGGTTGTATCGTTTAACAAACCTGTATTGGCTAAAAAATTCATGATTATTACACAAACAAATGCAATACCATTAAGTATTTGTAGACTTTTTTTCATAGTAAGAAATTATATTCTAGACTTAGCAATCAATTTAATTAAAAAAAATTACAATTATGGTTTTGATTAATTTCAAATAAGATAAAGTCACTTGTAAATTCTAAATTAAAATATCAATCATCCCTAAAATGTAAGTGAAAATTGATAATAAACAGATTGTAATACTGTAAAACCATTTTCAATCTACAAGGTTTTAATGTTAGAAAGTAAAAAAAAACAGAACTTAAAACACTGATTTTAATTCAAATAAAAACCGAATGATTTTTAACATCTAAAATTTGCTTTGCAATATTCTAAAAAGATAACTTCGCTTAAACTTAATATTTAAAATAAATGAAACAAAAACTACAATTAATTATCATCTTATGTTTATCTGCATTTTATGCTAATGCACAAATGACACCTACCGACTATTTAACCGGTATTTCAAGCCCTAGAGGATTAGCTTTTGATGCTAATGGTATACTTTATGTTGCCGAAAACACTTCTGGTAATATATTTAAAGTAACTGGTCCTGAAACCTATACTACTTTTGCATCAACAGGTTCTTACAATAACAATATTGCTTTTGATGATAATGGTAATTTATATACTGGAGATGATTTTTTTGGAAGAATCTTCAAAATTGACGCTAGTGGTAATCAAGAAGAATATTTAAATAGCACTAACAATAACGTTAGCGATCCTTGGGCTATCGAATTTGATACCAACGGAAACCTTTATTATAGTAGTTCTACATCTGGAAACATTGTAAAAGTAACACCAAGCAAAGTGTCTACTAACTATGCAACCGGTTTTTTTACACCAGAAGGTATGGCATTTGATAGTGCAGGAAACTTATATGTTGCAGATAGAAACGATCAAATACTTTTTAAAATAGATCCTGCAGGAACAGTAACAACAGTTCTTTCTGGTATTTCAGAAATAAGAGCTGTAGCTGTTGACGCTAACGATAAAGTGTACTTTAATCAACGTATTGGATTTTCTACTAGAAAAATAGTAAAATATGATCCAGTAGATGAATCTCAAACAGATATTGTTGACTCAGGAATTACAGGTAGTGTTAGCGAAATAGCATTTGATGCAAATGGAGACATGTTTTTTACAGGAGCTGATAAAGTTAGTAAAGTTTCTAATGTTGTAGCTTTATCTACTACAGATTTCAGTATTAACAATACCTTCAATATCTATCCAAATCCGGCAAAAAACATTATAAATGTATCTAACAAAGTAGCGTCTTATAAAATATTTGATCTTACAGGTAAAAAATTAATTGATGGATATAACACAACTAATATTGTAGATATCTCGTCTTTACCAAATGGTTTATATATGGTTAGTTTACAAGACAAAAAAGGTAACAACACAACCAAAAAACTAATAAAAAAATAACCACACCTATCCATCAACCAAAAACCATAAAGCCCACTAATAGTATTAGTGGTTTTTTTTATTATTGTTTAATGACTCGTATTATATCTTCTCTTGTATTAGAATCAGTGATTTTTACAAAATAAATTCCTGAAGATTGATTAATATGTAATCGTATCTGATTGGTATTTTGAAAATTTTCTTTTTGAACGACCTGACCTAAAACCGAAAGGACTTGAATAGTGATGTTGTCTTGCAATTCTTCAAATTTAATTGAAAACAAACCATCTGTTGGGTTCGGAAAAAATATAAACTCATTTTGAAGCGTATCTACAACATCTAAACTATTACAATTATCAATCACGTTAGGTAAAATTGAGGCATCAATATTTGCATTCCATGTATTATTATCCCAATCTGTAATTACACCACAATTATTACCATCCCAAGCACTGTTTGAATAACCATCGGCATGCGTCCAATTAATTTGATTTCCTGAAACTGTAATATTAGTACATGACGATTGATACTGATCCCAAACATACAAACCAACATTAGTAAAATAGTTTTGTTCTCCAAAGACTGTATTATTTAATAATATCATATTATTTCCACCTGCAACTGCAAGACCGTATTGACCAGGATTTACTAAAATATTATCTTCTACTGTAGTGTAAGACCCTCCATTATCACCAATTAAAATACCTCCTCCAGACGTACTTGGTCCACCACCACGAATCCAATTGCCTTTAATTTGAATAGGGTCTGTTGCTGTACCATTTGAGTTGTAAATATTAATTATATCTTCAGGATAACTGTCTCCTAAAATGTTTTCAGCTACATTATAATTAATTTTATTTCCTGTCCCAGAAACTCCATTAAACTGCGTTAATTGCCCTCTTGGAAATGGTCCATTAACATTTTTACAAGTATTGTATAAAACCTGAATTTGAGAACTTTGTCCTTGCACATAAACTCCAGTAGAAACGGATTCCATTTTACAATTGGTGACAGTTATTCCGTTAGAGTTTTCGATATTTACTGCATTACCAGAAGCCTCTTTTAGCAAACAATTTTCAATAATAATATTACTACAATTATTAAGTATTATACAATGTCCATTGGGATTTGTTATTTCTAATCCAGAAATTGTTGTATTATGAATGTTGTTATAAACTAAAGGTTGTGAAATTGTATAAGGTCCACAATAATCAGTTCCTACATTTTGACTATATAAAAATGAATGAATAAGAAAAGTTAAAACAAACAGTATTTTATTAGTCATTTTAATTGATTTTTAAACAGTTAAACGCTATTCAAAAATAACCGTTTTTTGAAAACTTCAAAAAAACATCAAGACAATTAACGACGTTTCTTTTTATTACCCTTATACTTTACTTTGTTTTTACGCTGATTAAAAGGTACTGCATCATTAAATGTGTTTTTAGCATCACCTTTAGGCTTATTTTTTCGCCATTTTTCTTCCTTTCCAGGTAATAACACTTTTAATAAGTCAGGACGTCCTACTTTATTTAAGGTCTTTTTTATCCACGCTTTGTTTTCGTCTTTATACCAGAAGAAAAAACGATGTTGCTCGTCCTTTTCTTTTCTAGTTTTTGGTGTATTTACTTTTTTAAGCGTGTATGGATGGTAACCTGAATAATAAATTACCGTAGCGACAGTCATAGGTGTTGGTGTAAACCCTTGTACTTGCTCTAACTGGAAACCCATATCTTTAGTTTCGGCAGCTAAATTTGCCATGTCTTCAACCTCACATGCTGGATGATTAGATATAAAATAAGGTATTAACTGAAGTTTTAATCCCTTTTTAATATTAATCTTATCAAAACGCTCTTTAAACTTATGGAAGTATTTAAACGACGGTTTACGCATCAGTTTTAAAACCGGATCACTAGTATGTTCTGGAGCCACTTTAAGTCGTCCAGAGACGTGCTTGGTCATCACCTCTTCTGTGTAAGCGTCCAACTCTTTAGGATCTGCATTTTTATTAAATTCTGGTACTAACATATCGTGTCTAATACCTGAACCAATAAACGATTTTTTAACCTTTGGATGCTTATCTACTGCTTGATATAAATCAGTTAATGGTTTGTGAGACGTATCTAAATTACTACATATTACAGGCGAAATACAACTTGGTGCTACACATTTGTCGCAAATGGATTGTACTTTACCTTTCATTTGGTACATGTTGGCACTTGGTCCACCAATATCGCTTAAATAGCCTTTAAAATCTGGCATATTAGCAACTTTATCAACTTCTTTTAAAATAGATTCTTGACTACGCGATGCAATAAATTTTCCTTGATGTGCAGAAATAGTACAAAAGCTACAACCACCAAAACAACCACGATGAATATTTATAGAGGTCTTAATCATCTCATAAGCAGGAATAGGTCCACGTTTGTTATACTTTGGATGTGGTAATCTTGTGTAAGGCAAATCAAAAGACGCGTCAATTTCTTGCTCAGTCATGGTTGGGTAAGGCGGATTTATCATCAACGTCTTATCTCCTACTTTCTGAAAAATACGTCTTGCAGCTAACTTGTTAGATTCTTGTTCAATCACTTTAAAGTTAGAAGCATATTTTTTCTTATCTTTTAAACACACTTCGTGTGATGCTATTTCTACATCTTCCCAATTACTGTTTTTCGGAATTTTATCCTCTTTATTTAAAAGTACAGCAGTTTGTAACACTGTATTTATGCTAGAAAAAGGCACACCTCTTTCTAATAAACGTACAACTTCACGCAAGGGTTGTTCTCCCATTCCGTACACTAACATATCTGCTTTAGACGTTTCTAAAATAGAAGGTAACAACTTATCACTCCAATAGTCATAATGTGTTACACGACGTAAAGAGGCTTCAATACCACCAATTAAAACTGGTGTATCAGGCCATTTGTCTTTTAAAATCTTAGAATAAACTGACGTTGCATAATCTGGCCTAAAACCAATGTCTCCATTTGGTGTGTAGGCATCCTTATCACGTTTCTTTTTATTAGCATTATAATTACTAATCATAGGATCCATACAACCACCTGTCACACCAAAAAATAATTTTGGCTTACCTAACTTAACAAAATCTTGCAGGTTGTCATTAACGTTTGGTTGCGGAACAATAGCCACACGCAAACCAAAACTTTCTAACATACGACCAATTACTGCAGGTCCAAAGGTTGGATGATCTACATAAGCATCTCCACTAAACAGGATAACATCAAGTGCTTCCCATCCTCGAATTTTGACCTCTTTATTTGTGGTAGGTAACCAATCTGAAAGTTTTAAATCTTGCATAAGACTGCAAAAATAGATAAAAAAACACTCTTATCTATTATTATAAAAGGGTTTAGCAAAATAATTAACAGGATTTGCACTAATCACATCACCACTTAAAACTCTGTAAATAAGATTATTATAAAGCAATAACACTAATAACATTAAATGTTTTTCTGAACTTCAATCTTTTAGAAACAAAAAAAAGTTGGAGAAAACTCCAACTTTTTAAACTAAGACTAATTTAGTTATTGCTTAACCAATATCTTATATTCCTTTTTAGCTAATGAAATAGCATCGCCATTTAATTCTACTGTTTGGTTAGACATATAATCTACGTAAGTTCCTTTTTGAGGTAAGCTTACCTTTATGTTTTCTTCGGAAACATTTGCAATAAACACCACTTCATCATTTTCTTTGGTTCTTGAAAAAGAAATCACATTTGCACCATTGTCAATAGCTTTGTATTTAGCCGAAGCTTTTCCGCCATTTAAAGCAGCATTATTCTGTTTTAATGTTGCTAATTTTTCTAATACTTTCCATGTTTTACCTTTAGTATGCGGAAAACTATCTTTTTCAAAAAACAATAATCTATGGTCTAAATCGTATTCTTGACCAGAATAAATTAATGGCATTCCTGGAGTTACATAAGCTAAAGCAGTCATCATTTCACCAGCTTCACCCATACGTTCTTTAATAGTACCATTCCAAGAATTTTCATCATGATTGGTTACAAAATTCATTAAAATATCGTCAGCTTCATAACGGTCAAAATCAGTTTGTAATGTAGCTGTAAATTCGGTTGCATCTTTTTCACCTTGTGCAATTGCATTCATAGCATGATGTCTATCCCAAGCATAACCCATATCAAATAAACCGGCTTTTAATAATTCTGGTTTCCATGCTTCTGCAAGCATAAAAATGTCTTTTTTAGCACGTAATTCTGGTATCGCTTGCTCCCAAAAATTAGTCGGCACAGATCCTGCAACGTCACATCTAAAGCCATCAACACCTTCTTCTGTCAACCAATAGCTCATATCTGCAATCATGGCTTTTCGCATCTCTTGGTTGTCGTAGTTTAAATCGGCAACATCAGTCCAATCTGTATCTACAGGATGTACAACTTCTCCTTTGTCGTTTTGTGTGTAATATTCTGGATTGGTTTTTAACCAAGTATGATCCCAACCTGTATGATTAGGTACCCAATCTAAAATTACATAAATTCCATTATCGTGAGCTGTATTTACTAAGTCTCTAAAATTTTCAATTGTTCCGAATTCTGGATTGATTTTAGTAAAATCTGACACTGCATAATAACTACCTAAATATTTGTCTTGTTCTGCTTCTGGAAAATCGGTTGCAAACTTGCTATCTTCTCCTCCTGTAGCTTTACGCTTTGTTTCTGAAATAGGAAACACAGGCATTAACCAAATCACTTTTACACCTAATTGTTTTAACTGCGGAATGTCTTTAGTGAAGGCTTCAAAAGTACCTTCAGGTGAATATTGACGTATGTTAGCTTCATAGATAACAGCCGTTTCTAAATCGGAAGCCGAAATAGGTTGTATTGCTACTTTTTCTTCTGTAACGACTTTAGTTTCTTCTTGTTTTTTCTCCTCTTTACAAGCAAAAACACTAAGTATTGCAAGGGATAAGATTAGTTTTTTCATGTGAGTGTTTATTTAATATTTTCTAATAATAGGATGTTAGATTCTGTATCTATTGTGATTTTTCCGTTTGTAACTTCTAGAATTTCTCCAGAATAGAAGTCCTTAATTTTAGAGGCTTCGTTAAATACTGAAGACACATCAATAGTATGTTTTCCTTTAGGAATATCAATACCAATGATAACGTCATCTTTAAAATTTCCTTTAGTGTAGCTTCTGTTAAAAAGGTAGGGTTCCACACTAATCATGTTGTGTTTTCCTGCTCCAACCGAAGGATGATTGCGTCTAAACTGCCCTAATTTTTGCCAGTGGATTAGCAAATCTTGTTGCTGTGCTATTTCATTCCAGTTCATAAAACTTCGTAAAGTAGCATCTCCAACAGTGCCTTCTATAGTTAAATCTCTTGCAGATTCGTCTCCATAATATACTTGTGCAGCTCCAGGAGATAGTAATAATCGCGTAGCAGTTTCGTAGGTTTTCTCTCTGTTTTTATCGAAAGGTTGTCCGTCATCATGAGACGTTAAATAGTTTAATACACTATATCCTTTAAGATTGGTATGTACTAAACTATCGTATGTTTTAAATTGCTCTTCATAGGTTTGCTGTGCTGCATTCCATTTGAATTCAAAATTAATTAGACTATTAAAAGCATCATCAAAATAGTTGACTTTTTTATCTCCAAAATCGAAAGCGGTTCCTGCAGAAATTCCGTAATTATACACTTCTCCAACCAAGTAAAACGCATTATCGTCTATAACTTTGTTTGGGTTATGCTGCTTAAATTCCGCGAAAGCGTTATCACAAACGTCTTTAAACTCTTGCCAAACAAAAGCTTCTGTATGTTTAACGGTATCGACTCGGTAACCATCAATACCAAAATCTGTAATGTAATCGCTCAACCATTTCATGATGTAAAAACGAGGTGAACGAGGATGACCTGTAGCTTGAAAAAAGGCATCTAATTCTGCAACTTCTTCGTCATAACGACCTTCAGCTTTCCATTTCTCTACCAATTGTGGTGGTAATTCAACTGCTTCATTACTTTCGGTTTTAATGTCTGGAAGGTTTTTTACTAAAGTACACGTTACGGTGTTTTCGTAATTATCATATTGACATTGCGGTTCTGTTCTAACCCAATCACTTGGCCAAACAGGATCTTGCTCTGTAACTGGACCTGTATGATTGATAACTGCATCTAACAACACACGAATGCCTTTTTTATGTGCAGCATCCACCAGGTTTTTTAAATCTTCTTTGGTTCCTAAATTGGCATCAATATTGGTCCAATCTTTAGTCCAATAACCATGAAATCCATACGTGTTTCCAGTACCTTCATCGGTTGCGCCATGAATTTGCTCAACAATTGGTGACATCCAAATGGCATTGATTCCTAAATTGGTAAAATAACCGTCTTCAATTTTTTGCGTGATTCCTTGTAAATCGCCACCTTCAAAACCACGTAAAACAGCAGTTTCTTTAGTTCTTCCATAATTTACGTCATTGGCTTTATCGCCATTATTAAAACGATCGGTTAATAAAAAATAAACGTTTGCAGCATCCCAAACAAAAGGGGTTTTAACGTCTTCTTTTTCGATGTTTTCAGCGATATCTTGATTTGCTTTTTTATCAGTTTTACAACTGAAAGCAAGAATAGATAATGCGATTAAAAGTATGTTCTTTTTCATGTTATACTTAATATTTAATTTGTGCTTCAACCTCTTTTGAAGTATTCCAATTCACCTTAAAAGTCAGTGTTTTTGAAACTTCATTATAGTTAAATTCTATTTTTTTTCTATTGATTTTTATGAGTTTTGGTGACTTCGGAAAATTGTGAATTACAACATCTATGTTTTTAGTAGTTGTTTTGTAATTAGTACCTGTTTCTGCTTCAAACTCTAATTCTAAATTCTTAGTTGTTGTTTCTGCTTCAAATTCTAAGATTTCATAATTCTCATTTTCAAAAGCATTTTTGGTTTCTCCATCGTCATTATAAAGAGTTCGCTCGCTTTCAATAACTGATGCATCAAAATAATAATGTAAGTCGAAGGTGTTTCCGTTATATTCTGCAGTGCTTTGCATTGGTTTTGCAGTTGGAATAAATGCTCCACCGCGAACATACGTTGGAATGTGATTTTCTTCCGTTTTAACTAAAAGTGATTGTCCACCTTTCACTTTTTCATCTGTATAAAAATTAAACCAATTACTATTTTTAGGAAAGTAAACCTCAGCTTCTTTTTGTTCAGGATTTACAATTGGTGTCACTAAAAAATCATTTCCCCAAAGGTATGTTGAAGCCATAGTTTGTAACTTCGCATTGTCTTCTTCTTCAAAAAATAAGGCTCGCATTAAAGGTGCACCTGTTTGGTTATTTTCAAAAACTAAATTATAGTTATAAGGCAATAATTTATAACGTAATTCGATTGCTTGTTTTGCTAAAGCTTTCGCTTTATCGCTTCTAAAAACAGGTTCTGCAGGCACTTCTTCTTGTGCATGTGGTCTATAAATAGGTTGAAAAACGCCATATTGCAACCATCGTGAATACAACTCATCATCTAAATTATTACCAGCAAATCCACCCAAATCGCTATGCATATACGCCAAACCTTGTAATCCCATTTGTAGTGCAATTTCTGGCTGAGATTGTAATCCTCCCCAAGTTCTATTGACATCACCAGACCAAGGAATCATTCCAAATCGTTGTGAACCGGAACTACCTGCTCGCATTAAAATAAACGGTCTTGTGTTTGGAAAGTTTTGCGTGTACATCTCTTGCACAGATTCTGCCCAATGATGACCATAAATATTATGTACTTCGTCTGCTGTTCCTGTAGCGTGCAGTAGTCCTTTAGGATGTACTTCTGGTTCTCCTAAATCTCCCCAAACACCAGAAACACCTAAATTAGCCAAGTCTTTGTAAATGTTTTGAAACCATTTTTTTCCTTTCGGATTATAGATATCAATCAAACCAGTATTACCAAAATAGAAATCGAAAGTAAACGGGTTTCCTATAGAATCTTTAGCCAAAACATCTGCTTTTACAGCTTCGTCCCAACGATTAGACGTGGTTAATACAAACGGTTCGGTTACCAAAACGGTTTTGACATTTTGGTCTTTTAATCCTTTTAGCATTTGTTTCGGATTAGGAAAAGAATCGCGATCAAACGCTAGATTTCCCATAGTACCTTGAATGGTTTTTCCGAACCAAAAAATATCAATAATTATAGCGTCTAATGGAATCTCCTCGTCTCTAAATTTTTGCACTGTTGCTTCTACTTCTTCTTGCGAATGGTAACCAAATCGGCTAGAAAAATTACCTAAAGCCCAACGTGGTGGCATGGGTTGTGTTCCGGTAAGTTTAGTATAGTTTTTAGTAAGATCTAACCAAGAATCACCAACTACTACTTGATAGGTTTTTCTACCAGAAATCGTTTCGTACGTGAGTGTATTATCTGCTTTACTATCTAAATCTAAAAAGCCAATTGGTGCGTTATCAAAATGAATTAAATACTTGTTGGAAGACACTACCATTGGCATGGTGTAATTCATTAATTCACTTCTATCTTCATAACCATAATGTGCTTTGTTGTATAATTCTAAACGGTTACCTCTACGATTCATACCTAGAGCTCTTGCGCCTCCACCATATAAAACCTCATCAGATTTTAAATTAAAATGAATGGTTTCAAAGTCGTCTGTTTTTTGATAGCCATTTTTTACCGAAGTCACTTCTTCTCCATCCTTCCAATACGAAATATGAAAAGGTGCTTTTGTGATTTTTACTGTTAATTTTTCAGAATGAAAACGAATTTCTGAAGCTGTTTCAGTAAATTTTACATCAGAAAATGCTTCATCTAAAACAACTGCGTGTGACTTTTTATTAAATGTTTCACCTGTTGGTAAAAATGTAGTTTCGATAATTTCAGGATGGTAAAAATGCATGGAATAGCTTCCGTCGGAAACCTGAATATGTAATTGATTGTCTTGAAAGCTTGCTGTCTTAAACTCTCTTTTTTGCATTGCATCTTCAAACAACCACGTAATAGCTTCAGCAAAATTATTACTCCAAAGTGCTTCATTATGTTTTCCTTCCGGAACGACTTTAGATTGTATATTTTTTTCAGGAAAACCATTATTTTTTAAAATAGAAATGATACTATTCATATCTGTAACGGTTTGACTAATCTCGTCGTAGCCTGCTTTTTCACCTTCTTTTCCTCCTGCTACAAAGTACATTTTTGTATTTTGAAGATTAGCATGAGATTTTGTAAAAGGATGTACTTCTGGAGCAAACCAAAATGCAGGAGAATACACACCAACTTTACCAAAAACCATTGGGTATTTTAAAGCAGCATAATGCGAAATCAATCCACCCATGGAACTACCAAAAATAGCTGTATTAGATTTGTTTTTTTTAGTATTGAAATTAGTATCGATATACGGTTTTAATGTGTTTACAATAAAATCTACATAAGCTTCACCTTCGCCTCCACCATATTCTGGATGTGTCCAAGGAGAATATTCATCTAAACGCTTAGATTCTCCATTATCTACAGCAACCACAATAAGTTTTAGATTTTCTTTAAATAGTTTGTCTAGAATTTCATCTACTTTCCACTCACCATATGTAGACGTGCTAGCATCAAAAACATTTTGCCCATCGTGCATATAAACTACAGGATAATTTTCTTTAGACGTTTTATAATCTGCAGGTAAATACATCCAAACACGACGTTTTCTGTTGAGTTGTGGTATGTTGAAAATTTCGGATAAAACAGTGACATTTTTTGAAGCTGTTGATGCTTCCTGAAGATCAAATAAATGACTCCAACCTGCGATTTTTACTTTTAGCGTATCGTTTGGTTCTGTAAATTTATAGGTACGATTATCTATTTTCGACCCTTTATTTGTACTTTCTGAAGTCTCCCAATTCCCTAAGGTAAACTTGAATAAAATACGTTGTTCTGTTTTAGGAAGTGTAATTTGGTACTGTCCATTTACTTGCTGCAATTGGTAATCTTTATGTCCTCCAGACCAACCTTCAAAATCTCCAGAAATAAATATGGAAGCGTCTTTTGGTGTGTCTTCTGGAAGTGCTTCAACTATTATGGTAACCTGAGCAAAGGTGAATTGAACAAGTAAAAGCGATAGTATGTATATAATATTTTTCATTACGATGGAGACCTCTCGACTGCGCTCGAGGTGACATTTAATTTATTATTTAGTAGATAATAACATACTTCCTCTTTCATTTAAGATAATTTCATCTTCCCAATCAAAAGTTTCATTCGTTATTATGTTTTTTAATGTTTTGCCATGTAAACCAACTTCTTCAAAACGTTTTAAATCTAAACTAATTGGTTCATTATTTTTATTAATGATATGCACAACGGTTTCGCCTTCAATAACTCTAAATAAGAAATACGTTCCCATAAATGGTGCAAAATGGATGGTTTTTCCATGGTGTATGGCATCACTAGACTTTCTGTAATTCAATACTTTTTTAAGGAATAGTTGCATGTCTTTTTGCGCATCTGTTAAACCTTCACCAGAAAATGCATTAACAGTATCATCTTGCCAACCTCCAGGAAATTCGGTACGAATAAGTCCATGATCACCTGGTTTTGCAAAGTCATTCATTAAAATTTCTGTTCCGTAATATAGTTGCGGAATTCTAGGTAAGGTTAATAGATAACTTAAGGCCATTTTGGTATTAGGCACATCTCCTTTTAATTGTGTGAAAATGCGACTCATATCATGATTGTCTGGAAACACCATAATATCTTTTGGGGATGCATAGGCAAAATCGTTGGCTAAACCTTCGTATATTTTTACCAATCCTGTGTCCCATTTTTCGGCTTCATTTAAAGCATCCACCGTATTTTTTTGCATGGCAAAATCCATGGTCGACCTTAAATTAGAATCGTAACCATCTTTATTGTCATGCCCTTTTTGCCAATAGGCAATTAACAACGGATTGGTACTCCATTCTTCACCAACAATACTAAAGTTAGGATATTCGTTCATGATTGCTCCTGCCCAATTAGACATGAAATTTTTATCTGGATAAGGATAAGTGTCTTGACGTATTCCGCTAAGATTTAATGTTTCTACCCACCAAATACTATTCTGAATAATATAGTTTGCCATAAACGAGTTTCGCTGATTTAAATCTGGCATTGTTGGTACAAACCAACCTTCTGCCATTTCTTTTTTATCGCGTTTAGAAGCATACGAATCTTGGTTACTGGTACGTCTGTGGTTAGAATTATTTAATGGTTTGTTTTTCTCAAAACTTTCTTGTTGGTTCACCCAATCTTTAAATGGTAAATCTTGCATCCACCAATGTTCGCTTCCGCAATGATTAGCCACTTGGTCCATGATTAAACCAATACCTTTTTCTTTCGCTTTAGCAGCTAATTCTTGGTATTCTTCTAAACTTCCGTAACGTGGATCTACTTGGTAAAAATCGGTCATGGCGTAACCATGATACGAAGCTCTTTCCATATCATTAGTTAATAAAGGACACGACCAAATTTGAGTAAAACCCATATCTTCTATATAATCTAAATGCTGAATAATGCCTCGTAAATCACCACCATGACGTGCATAACCGTCTTTTCTATTGATGGTTTTTTCCTTTAAACCTTCCTTTATATCATTAGAAATATCACCATTTGCAAAACGATCTGGAGTGATTAAATAAATAGCATCTGAACTATCAAAACCTTGGTAATCGGAAGCTTTTTTTACACGTGCTTTTACTTCGTATGTATGAACAAGCTCCTTTTCTTCATTAAATTTAAAATGAATATTGAATTGTCCTGCTTTAGCACTTTCTGAAATATTAAGATCTAAAAACAGATAATTAGGACTATCTGCTTTATGCACTTTTTCAATAGAAACTCCTGCATAATTTATACTAGGTGTTGCTTCCGAAATGTTAGGATGCTTCACCAATAATTGTACTTGTGTATTATTAAAACCTGTCCACCAATGTGGTGGTTCGATACGCTCGATATCGTTTTTAACTTCGGTTACAACTTCAGAAGTTGTTGTTTTTTCGGTTTCCTTTTGGCAAGAAAAACTAACACTAATTAAAATTACTAATGCTAGTGGAATTAATTTTTTCATCCTAATTAGTGTGTTTAGTTTTAAATTTTCACCAAGTTATTTGGTGATACTGTTACCGAATTATCATTTACTTGAATGTTTAAGTCTGCATTCCCTTCTAACTCGAAAGTCGTTTCCGATTGTGATACATTCACTTTTAAAATTTGATCTCTAAAGTTTACTTTAAATGAATACGCTTCCCATTCTTTAGGAATACGAGGTTCAAAATGTAGCGTATCGTTTTTAACACGCATACCACCAAAACCTTCTACAATACTCATCCAGGTTCCAGCCATACTGGTAATATGTAAACCTTCTTCTACCTCTTTATTATAATCGTCTAAATCTAAACGAGACGTGCGTAAATAGAACGTATATGCTTGCTCCATTTGGTCTAATTTAGCAGCTTGAATACTGTGTACACAAGGTGAAAGTGAACTTTCATGTACTGTAAATGGTTCGTAAAAATCGAAATGACGTTTTAATTCTTCGGTTGAAAATTGATCTTCAAAGAAGTAAAAACCTTGTAAAGTATCTGCTTGTTTGATGTAAGGTGAACGTAAGATTCTGTCCCAACTCCACTTTTGGTTTATTGGTCTATCTTCGTTTGGTAAATCGGCAACAGTAATTAATTCTTTATCTAAAAAGCCATCTTGTTGTAAGTACACCTGGTGTTTTTCAGAATAAGGGAAAAACATGTTATCTGCTACTTTTTTCCAAGCTTCTAATTCGTTATCTGTAATTTTTGTTTTACCAGAAATACGTAAATAATCGTCGTTATAACCTTCTTTTACTTTTTCGATTTGCTCTAAAGCATAATCAATACACCATTTTGCTAAATAGTTGGTATACCAGTTATTATTGATGTTGTTTTCATACTCATTAGGACCAGTAACACCTAAAATCACATACTTGTTTTTATCTGTAGAAAAAGTGGCACGTTGTTGCCAGAATCTAGCAATACCAATAAGCACTTCTAATCCCATTTCTGGAATATAGCTGTAATCTCCTGTATAACGATAGTAGTTAAAAATGGCAAATGCGATAGCTCCATTTCTGTGGATTTCTTCAAAGGTAATTTCCCATTCGTTATGGCATTCTTCACCATTCATGGTTACCATTGGATATAATGCTGCTCCATTTTTGAAGCCTAATTTCTCTGCATTTTCAATCGCTTTTTCTAAATGATTGTAACGATATTGCAGTAAGCTTCTTGCTACTTTTTGATCTTTGGTAGCCATATAAAAAGGAATGCAATAGGCTTCGGTATCCCAATAGGTACTTCCACCATACTTTTCTCCAGTAAATCCTTTTGGACCAATATTCAAGGTAGAATCTTTTCCTAAGTAGGTTTGGTTTAATTGGAAAATATTAAAACGAATACCTTGTTGTGCTTTGACGTCACCATCGATAGTGATATCTGACATTTCCCAGATTTTTGACCAAGCCTCTTTTTGATTATTTAAAAGTGCATTAAACCCTAAATTGGAAGCAGTATCTAATGCTTTTTTGGCTGCTGAAACTAATTGATTTTTATCATGATTTCTATCTACTGTATAACCACCAAACTTTTGGATGCTTGCAGTTTCACCTGAATTCACAGAAACTGTATACGTAAATGAAATAGCATTTGCTTGTTTATCTATTTCTGGTGTTTGCTCTTGTTTTGTATTATTTACAAAAACTGAAGACTGCATAAATGTACAAGTATGAAAACCAGTTTTCATTGTTTTTGCTTCAATAAATGCTTGCTCGTTTTCTGCACTTACGTTTAAAGTATCCCAAAATTGGTCGTCCCAATTGGTATCTTCATTTGTAATACCTGAATCTAAATACGGTTGAAATTTAATTGTTGCTTCTCCATTTAAAGGAGTTACTTGGTAATTTATAGCTCCAACTTCATCTAAATCTAAGCTCAAGAAGCGAAGTACTTTCACTTCAATTTCTAATTTATTTTGAAGCGTTGCAGTAAAGGATCTTGATAACCAACCTTCTTGCATGTTAAGCTCTCTTCTAAAGTTAGAAACCGAAACACACGTATTTAAATCTAATTGTTCACCATTAATTTCTACATTAATACCTATCCAATTTGGAGCATTTAATACTTTAGCAAAATACTCTGGATAACCATTTTTCCACCAACCAACTCTGGTTTTGTCAGGATAATAAACGCCTGCAATGTAGCTTCCTTGAAAGGTTGGACCTGTGTATTGTTCTTCAAAATTAGCACGTTGACCCATTGCACCATTTCCGATGCTGAATAAACTTTCTGAAGACTTAACGCGATCTGCATCAAAGCCTTCTTCAATTATAGACCAATTGTCTGGTTGTATATAATCTTGATTCATTTTTTATTTTTTTTTGATGAAAATCACTTCGGATATAACAAACGTGACTTTCAACATTTTTATCTATTTATTAATTCTTCTATAAAGCTATTTTCAATTTCAGTAAAATCTGAAAAAATATAATCCGCTTCATGTAATACGTCTTTTTCGCCTATACCAATAGAAATCATATTTGCAGTATTTGCGGCTTGAACACCAGCTACAGAATCTTCAAAAACAATACAATCTTCTGGTTTCATATTTAAATGTTGCGCAGCAATTAAAAACACTTCTGGATCTGGTTTTGCCTTGCTTACATCGTTACCATCAACAATTGCATCAAACTTTGAAAGCAAGTTGACTTTTTCTAAAATTGGTCGTGCATTTTTACTTGCAGAACCTAAAGAAATTGGCTGTTGGTTTTCGATCAAATAATCTAAAGTTTTTGGTACATCAGGCAAAATTTCTTCATCTGTCATTTTTGCAATGAAGCTTAGATACTCTTCATTTTTTTTACCCATTAGTGATGTAAATAATTCTTCTGAAATGGTTTTATTTCCCCAATCCAGTATTTTTTCTAATGATTTTACACGACTTACACCTTTAAGTTGTTCGTTTTGCTCGTGTGTAAAATCTATATCTATACTTTTTGCAAGGTTTTTCCATGCTAAAAAGTGATATTTTGCAGTGTCCACTATGACACCATCTAAATCGAATATGAATCCTTTTTTATTCATTTTTTTAAATGTCTTCAGCTTGATAAGTAATTGCGTTTTTATTTGTGATTAATAAGTTGCAAAGTCCTGCAATTATTAAACTTATTCCTGCAACTGTCATTGCATTTATAGCTTCGTCGCCTAATAAACTAGAGACAAAGTTGATTCCGCCTAAGGCAGCAATAATTTGTGGGATTACTATAAACATGTTGAATATTCCCATAATAACTCCCATTTTTTTAGGATCTACAGAACTAGATAACATGGCGTAAGGCATAGATAAAATACTTCCCCAAGCAAAGCCAATTAATACAAAGCAATACTTAAGATGTTCTGGCGAAGCATAATTCATGGCCAAGAAACCAACACCTCCTAAAATTAGAGATCCCATATGCACTAGCTTACGGTTGATGCGTCTTTTAGAAGTATACAGTACTAATAATAATGCAAAAGCCATTGATGACAAACCGTAAATTCCCATTGCAGAACCTACTAAATTTGATGATTTTTGAAAGGCTGTGTTTTGCGTATCGAACGCTGCTTTTTGTACTGTGTCTGTCATATCAAAAGCACTTTCTATAGGAGCTGGTGTATTAAACACATGCTCTGTAAGTGCTGGATTGGCTAAACTCCACATGGTAAAAAAGGCAAACCAAGAAAAGAATTGGATGACTCCTAATTTTTTCATGGTTAATGGCATGTTACCAATATTGTTTAAAATGTCTGGAATGAAGTTGTTCTTTTTAGCTTTTTCACGTTCGAACTCTTCCATGTCTTCTGGAGGATATTCTGTTGTAGTAAATACAGTGTAGAGAATACTTAGTAAAAACACGAATGCACCTATGGCGAATGCAATTTTTACAGAATCTGGAATAACACCTAAATCTGCTGCATCACTAACTCCAAATTTTGATACCATCCAAGGTAAATTACTTGCAACCCATGTACCAATACCAATAATTAGTGTTTGTACTACAAAGCCATACGAGCGTTGTGAGTCAGGTAATTTATCTGCTACCAAAGCCCTAAACGGTTCCATGGAGACATTTATGGAAGCATCAAGAATCCATAAAAATCCTGCTGCAACCCAAAGTGCTGGAGAATAAGGCACAAAAAATAGGGCTAGAGAACTTAAGATAGCTCCTACTAAAAAATAAGGACGTCGTCGTCCCCATTTTACACTCCAAGTACGATCGCTCATGTAACCAATAATGGGTTGTACTAACAAACCAGTTAAAGGTGCTGCAATCCATAGTAATGGGATTTCGTCTTTACTTGCTCCTAATGTTTGAAATATTCGAGACATGAAGCCTCCTTGTAATGCAAAACCAAATTGAATTCCTAAGAAACCGAAACTCATGTTCCAGATTTCCCAAAAGCCAAGGGTACGCTTTTTCATAAATAGTAAGTTTAAATTATTACTATTTTGACAAGCTTATACTTATCAAAACTATATTACCTGAGAAGTAAAAATATATGTTTTGAATGCCGTAAAGATATAAAAGATTTTAAATGAGCAATGTTAAATTTTTATTTTGTGGATGCTCTTTCAATTAATTCGGTTTCAATAACTACGGTTTCGTAGATATCTTCTTCATCTTCACGCTCAAGGTTATTTATTAGTAATTCGGCTGCTTTTTCGCCTATTTTCTTACCATGTTGACTAACTGTAGTTAAAGCAGGTACTGCATGTTTAGATAAAACACCATCTGTAAAACCAACAATTTGTAAATCGTCTGGAATTGTTAAGCCTAACTTTCTTGCAACCTTCATTGTTGTGATAGCATACAGCTCATTTACAGCAAAAACGCCATCAATTTTTTTATTATTTTTAAATAAGTTTTCAATTTCTATTTCTAAAGAATCCAGATGATCTTCAGACAACAATTGGTCATGAACCTTTAATATTAAGCTTGCTTTTGGTGCTATTTTATGATCTTCTAAAGCTTCTAAATAACCTTGAGTCCTTAATTTACCTACACTTACATAATCTTTAGTAGTTACAATTGCTATGTTTTTACAACCGCAAGCAATTAATTTATTAACTGCTAATTTTGCACCTTCAGAATCATCAACGATTACTTTATCGCATTTAATATCGTTAACCACACGATCAAACATTACAATTGGCATCCCTTGATTTATAGTTTCAGTAAAATGATGAAAGTCTTGCTGTTGCTGAGTTTCTTTAGCAATAGACAATATAAAACCATCGATACTTCCGTTAGCTAACATTTCCATATTTATAACCTCTTTAGCAAAAGACTCATTTGATAATCCAACAATAACATTATACCCTCTTTGATTAGCGACAGCCTCTATACCACTAATGACTTTGGAGAAAAAGTGATGCACAATTTCTGGTATAATAATCCCAATGGTTTTTGTCTTCCTATTTTTTAAACTCAGTGCAATATTATTTGGCCTATAATTATATAACTTAGCAAAAGCCTGTACTTTTTGGCGTGTATCTTCACTAATTTCGATACTATTTCTTAAGGCTTTAGAGACTGTAGAAATAGACACATCCAACTCTCTTGCTATTTGTTTTAGGGTTACTTTTTTTTTCATAAAATTTAAACAGAATTACAATCTTGTAGTTTAATAAAAATAATGATGTAAAGTTATTAGTTTAATTAAAACGAAAGCTATAAAGTGATGATTATTCATTATTTGGAGGTGATTTTTCTTAAAATCGCAAAAAGTTGTCAACACGAAAACGTTTTCGTAGTATATTCTCAAAATCGATACAAAAAATTAACACAAAATTTACATAGATTTATCATCGAGAAGTAAAAATATATACTAAAAAATTAAAACTAACTTAATAATATTGTATGAAAACAATTTTTAAAAGGCTACTATTAGCTTTACTGTTTATTCCTACTGTAATCTTGGCTCAAAGCACAATTACAGGTAAGGTAACAGAGCAAGCATCTGCCCTACCCATACCAACTGCCAATGTTGTTATAAAAAACACAACTAAAGGGACTAGTACTGATTTTGATGGTCAGTTTACCATTGAGGCTAATAAAGGAGATGTTTTAGTATTCTCTTACGTTGGTTACAACACACAAGAAATTACTTATAATGGTGAATCTACTCTTAATATAAAATTAGTTGAAGACGCTGCGCTTTTGGACGAAATCGTTGTAATTGGATATGGTGGTGTTAAAAAAGAAGACATTACAGGTACAACAGACCTACTAACAAGTGAAGATTTTAACAAAGGTCCTATAGTATCTGCTCAATCTTTAATTAGTGGTAAAGTTGCAGGTGTAAATGTAACTTCTGGAAGTGGCGCACCTGGTGAAGGACAAAGTATAACAATTCGTGGTGCTGGATCTTTATCTTTAACTACTGAACCACTTTATGTTATTGATGGTATACCATTAGACAATGGTGGAGTTGGAGGAACAAGAAATCCTTTAAACTTTATAAACCCAAATGATATCGAAACATTTGTTGTTTTAAAAGACGCTTCTTCAACCGCTATTTATGGTTCAAGAGCTGCAAATGGTGTTGTTTTAATTACAACAAAAAAAGGAAAAAACAAAGATTTCAAATTTAACGTTAGCTCGCAGACAACTGTTTATAGTCCAATTGATGATATTGATGTCATGTCTGCAAGTCAGTTTAGAACTTTGATTAACGACATTGGTTCTCCTGAGCAAATTGCGTTATTAGGTAATGCTAATACAAATTGGCAAGATGAAATCTATAAGACTGCTTTTGGACAGGATCATAATTTTAGTGCTTTAGGAAGTGCTTTTGGAGTACCAATGCGTGCCTCTTTAGGATATTCTGAACATGATGGAATATTAGATGGGGACAATTTACAACGTACTACTGGATCTTTAAGTTTAACTCCTAGCCTATTAGATGACCATTTAAAAGTTGCTTTAAATGCAAGAGCAATGTACACGGAAAACACTTTTGCTGATAGAGGCGCTATTGGAAGCGCTGTAAGTTTTGACCCGACACAATCTATATTTGATCCTAACTCACAATATGGTGGATATTTTACTTGGTTAGATAATGGAACTGGTAACCAAAATAGTTTGGCTCCTACTAATCCACTAGCTTTATTAAACTTAAAGGATGATACAGCAGAAGTGAGACGTTTTGTTGGAAATGCCAAAGTAGATTATAAAATACATGGTTTTGAAGCTCTAACTGCAACTATAAATGTTGGTTATGACACATCAAATAGTCATGGACGTACTGTTACTAATGAGCTAATACCTACTTCTGATGAGACCTTCAACGGATCAAAAACAAGTTATATTCAAAATTCTTATAACAAATTGTTCGATGCTTATTTAACCTACAATAAAACACTTAATGATGTACATAATTTAACAGTTGCTGGAGGATACTCATACCAGTCTTTTGAGTACGATAATTTCAGTAATGATAGTGAAGCTGAAGAAGACGGAAATCAATTTGAGTTTATAGATAAATCTAAAAATGTTTTATTATCTTATTTTGGTAGAGCAAATTACAATTATAATAGCAAATATTATGTAACTGCTACTTTAAGAGCCGATGCCTCTTCAAAATTAAATCCTGATGATCGTTGGGGAATTTTTCCTTCTGTAGCTGCCGCTTGGAGTATTCATCAAGAAGATTTTATGCAAGATTCATTTTTTAATGAATTAAAATTACGCGTTGGTTATGGTGAAGTAGGTAACGTTAATGGATTAAAAGAATACCAGTTTTTAACGCGTTATAGCAGAAGTACAGATACAGCAAATTATCAATTTGGAAGTGGCTTTTTTCAAACTTACAGACCAGAACCTATTAATGAAGATTTACGTTGGGAGATTGGAAAAACATTTAATGTTGGTTTAGACTATGCCTTTTTTAACAGACGTGTTTCTGGGTCAATAAATGCGTATATAAAAGAAACTAATGATCTTATTGCAAGATCAATAGTTGACCCTTTCACAAACTTTGGAAACAGAGTAGACAAAAATATTGGTAACATGGAGAATAAAGGTTTAGAATTTAATTTAAATGTGATACCTGTAAAAACTGACAATTTTGAGTGGTCAGTTAATTACAATATTTCTTTAAACGAAAATGAGATAACTAAACTAAATACAGATCAACCTAGAGGAGGTATCTCTACAGGTGTTGGTAACTACGTACAAGTGCATAGAGAAGGTGAATCTGCAAATAGTTTCTATGTTTTTGAACAAGTTTATGACGCTAATGGGACACCACTAGAAGGTGTATTTGTAGATAGGAATGGTGATAACATTATTAATGATGAAGACAAATACATCAAAGAAGATCCTTTTGGAGATGTCCTAATGGGTTTTAATACTAATGTAAACTATAAAAACTGGGATTTTTCACTACAATCAAGAGCTAGCCTAGGTAACTATATGTATAATGATGTTGAAGCTAATAGAGGAGTTTTATCTAATGCAACAAATAACAATATCTTAACAAACATCCATACAGATTATTACAATACTGGTTTTACTGTATTAGATGCTAATACAGCTATAAGTGATCACTTTGTACAAGAAGCTTCTTTCTTTAAAATAGACAATATTACACTTGGCTATACTTTAGATAAAGTAAAAAATACAACGTTTAGATTTTATGGATCATTACAAAACGTATTAACAGTAACAGATTACAATGGATTGGACCCAGAAATTAGTTTAGGTATCGATAATAATTTTTATCCAAGACCTAGATCATTTGTAATGGGAGTAAACATTGATTTTTAATAAAAGTAAAGAAAAATGAAAACAAAACTTAAACACCTAATTGTAATCATGGTCTTATCCTTAGGATTGGTATCATGTCACGACGATTTAGATCAATCACCAATTGATCCAGATAGTTTTACTGAAGAAGATGTATTTGCAAATGCAACCGAAGCTAAAGGTGCATTAGCAAAACTATATGCCAGTCTAGCATTAACAGGACAACAAGGTCCATCAGGACAAGCAGATATTGAGGATATTGATGAAGGATTTTCTCAGTATTCTAGAATGCTTTTTAACCTAAACGAATTAACGACAGATCATGCAGTTGTAGGTTGGGGAGATGCTGGCTTACCAGACTTACATGGTCAGTACTGGTCTGGTAACAATGATTTTAGTGAAGCTATGTACTATAGATTAGCTCAAGAAGTATCATTTTGTAATTCATTTATAACCAATGCTGCTTCATTGACAGATGGTGAAGTGTCAAGCTTTATTGCAGAAGCACGTTTTTTAAGAGCTTTTGCTTATTATAATTTAATTGACTTATTTGGTAATGTTCCTTTAGTAACTGAAGTATCTACAGATTTACCACAACAAGCCTCTAGAACAGAATTATTTAATTTTGTAGAATCAGAGTTACTTGATATTCAAGGAGATTTAAAACCTGGTCGTTCTAACGAATATGGAAGAGTTGATGAAGTTGCAGCTTGGGCTTTATTATCTAAATTATATTTAAATGCAGAAGTATGGACTGGTACTGCACGTTATACAGATTGTGTGACCTATTCTAATAACGTTATAAACTCAGGATACAGCATTAATATTAATGACGCTAATGGTAACGGGACAGCTTATGACGAACTATTTTTAGCTGATAATGATACCAATGGAGCTCAAGACGAATTCATTTTCGCTTTAAATTTTGATGGATTAAGATCACAAACTTATGGTGGTAGTACATTTTTAGTACATGCAGCTATTGGCGGAACTATGGATGCCACAGAATTTGGTGTTAATGGTGGATGGGCTGGACTTAGAACCACAAAAAAACTAGAAGAAAAATTTAACTATACCGTATTAACTCAAGATATTCAAGAAATTAATAATGCATTAGGAGCAATGTCTGATTGGGGAATTATAGGAGATGGTACACCAAATGGCTGGAATGATCCAGATACTAAAATGTATCAAATTGGAACTAACCAATTTGCAATATATGCCGAATTAACAGATGGTTTTTTAAAATTTAGATTTAATAACGATTGGGGAACTAATTATGGTGATGATAATGCTGATTTATCTTTAGAATCAGATGGTCAAAATATCCCAGTTTTAGCAGGACAATATTATATCACTTTAGATCTTGATAATTTAACATATAGTATTGAAAATGTAGATTTCAATGACTTACTAGAAACATCAATAGAAGGTGATAAAAGAGCAATGTTTTATACTGATGGTCAAAATTTAGAAATTGAAGATATCTCCTCGTTTACAGATGGCTATGCTGTTACTAAATTTAAAAATATCGATAGTGATGGTGACCAAGGTGTTGATTCTGCAGGAGATTTTGTAGATACAGATCTTCCATTGATTAGATTAGCTGAAATTTATTTAAACTATGCTGAAGCAACTGTTAGAGGTGGTAGTGGTGATCTAAACCTTGCTACAGCAAAAATTAACGAATTAATTGAAAGAGCTAATGGAGACTCAAGCGCTAACATATCAAGTGGAGACATTACTTTAGACTTTATACTTGACGAAAGATCAAGAGAGTTATACTGGGAAGGCCAAAGACGTAGTGATTTAATTCGTTATGACTATTTTACGACAGATGCTTACTTATGGCCATTTAAAGGTAATAGTCCTCAAGGAACTTCTGTTTCAAACTATAGAAACTTATTTCCATTACCTAACAGTATTATAACAGTTAACCCAAACCTTTCTCAAAATGAAGGGTATTAATAACTATTAAAATGAAAAATATATTTTATAAATTAGTCCTTTCGTTATGCATTGCAACTCTTTTTGTGAGTTGTGATGAAACGGAAATAACCGAATTAAATAGTAACGGAATTCCTGTAGTTTCACTTTCAGAAAATACAGTAGTTTTAACCGAAGCTACCGCAGATGAAGAAGCTTTAATAGTCACTTGGACAGAACCAAACTTTGGTTTTAGTGCAGCACCTCTTGCATATAATGTGTTAATAGATACAGAAAATGGTGATTTTTCATCACCAGAAAGTGCTACAGCAAGTATGCCTTTAGAAAAAACTTTTACAGTACAACAACTAAACGCACTCTTAACAGCGCTTGAATTAACCCCTAATGAAGAAGCTCAAGTACAACTAAAAGTTGAAGTCAAATTAAGTAATGTATCAAGTGTATATTCTGAAGCTATAAATTTAACTGTAACACCTTACCCAGGACTTCCAGACCTTAGCACAACTTGGGGAATAGTGGGTGATGCTACACCTAATGCATGGGATGGGCTAGACGTACCTCTTTACAAAACAGACACAGAAGGTGTACTTGCTGCTTATGTACATTTAATTGATGGTGAAATTAAGTTTAGAGAAAATAATGATTGGGATGTAAATTATGGAGTTACTGGAACAGGTAACGTTTTAGAAGCTAACGGAGGAAATATAACTGTTACAGAAGGAACATATTATATTACCATGAATTTAAACAATCTTACCTATACAATAGAAGATGCTTCAACTACTGATATTTGGGGATTAGTTGGAGACTCAACTCCTAATGGTTGGGATGGACCAGACTGGACTTTTTACCCAGCTGGTAATGACCTTTACGTAACTAAAGTCAATTTGACTGATGGTGAACTAAAATTAAGATTAAACAATGATTGGGGAACCAACTACGGAGACACAGGTTTAGATAATACTCTAGATGATGGAGGAGATAATATTATTGTAACAGCTGGAACTTATAATATTGTTATAGATTTATTTAATCTAACTTATACGCTAGAAGTACAGCCGTAATCTTATAAATTTAATATTGTATTAAATAAAACTTTTAAAGCCTATTTACTTGTAAAACTAAATAGGCTTTTTCTTTATAAACTATAATTTAATTTCACATTTTAAAAAATATTAAAATGAAAAAAATATTACTCAACTTATTATTATTTCTACCATTACTAGCACTTGGCCAAGTCACTGTTAATCCAAACCCTATATTAGTAAATCAACCAGTAACCATAACTGTAGATATAACTACATCTACTTGTAATAGTATTGTTAATCCTGCAAAAGTATATGCGCATCTAGGAGTTGGTAATGAAAGTGACGAATACGGAATTAAAGTCGTAGGTAATTGGGGACAAGATGATGGCGTTGGTGAAATGACCAATAATGGTGATGGTACTTGGAGTATAACAATCACACCTAGTACATATTTTAATTTAACAGCAACTGAAGAAACTGAAGTTACCAAAATGGGAATAGTGTTTAGAAACCCAAACGGTAGCCAAGAATTAAAATTAGACAATGGTGGATGTCAAAACTTTGTATTTAATGTAGGAGCTTTTCAAGTAGATATGATTAACCCAGAATCTGACGGAGTTGTAGTTGTAACTAGCAATTCAGACACACAAATCATTGCTCAAAATTCAAATGGCGATGCTAATTATGTACTTAAAGCTAATGGTACAACTATTAATACAGCAACTACCAATTTTTATAACTATTCTTTTTCTAATATAACAGAAAACAAATACTGTCAATTAGAAATCACACAAGGAACAGAAGTTGTTATTAAAAACTTCACAATTCTTGTTAATAGCAGCACATCTCAAGCATTACCTGCTAACATGGAAAACGGTATTAATTACACCAGCAACACCTCTGCAACATTAGTTTTAGAGGCTCCTTTAAAAGATTTTGTATATATCGCAGGTAGTTTCAATAATTACTCACCAACATCTGCTTATGCAATGAAAAAAGATCCAACAACTGGACAATTTTGGTTAGAGTTAACTGGACTAACTGCTGGTCAAATAGAAACTTACCAATATTGGGTTGGTGCAGAAAACCCTGTTTCTAACTCGCCAAATCTTGTAAAAACAGCAGATCCCTATTCAACATTAGTATTATCTCCATTTGATGATCCTTATATTCCAGCATCGTCTTATCCAAACTTACCTAGTTACCCAACTGGTCAAGACAGAGAAGTTACAGTTTTACAAACAGGTCAAACAACCTATAACTGGCAAGTAACTGACTTTGAAAAACCTAAAAAAGAGGATTTAGTAATCTATGAAGTGCTAATAAGAGATTTTGATAAAAATGCTGATGGAGGTCGTAATTACCAACAATTAATAGATCGAATAGACTACTTCAAAAACCTTAACGTTAATGCCATTCAATTAATGCCAGTAATGGAATTTGAAGGTAACGAAAGTTGGGGATACAACACGTCTTTCCATATGGCTTTAGACAAATATTATGGTACAGAAGATAAACTTAAAGAGTTTGTTGATGTGTGTCATCAAAATGGAATTGCAGTCATCTTAGACATTGCTTTAAACCATGCTTTTGGACGTAACCCTATGGTTAGAATGTGGATGGACGATCCTGATAATGATGGTTGGGGAGAACCAAGTAGCGAAAACCCATATTTTAATCAAGTAGCCACACACACTTATAGTGTTGGTTCTGATTTTAATCACTCTAACTCAAAAACTCAAGATTATGTTCAACGCGTAGTAAAACATTGGATTGAAGAGTTTAATATTGATGGATTACGTTGGGATTTAACTAAAGGATTTACCCAAAATTGTACTGAATCGGACGAAAATTGTACTAACCAATATCAAGCAGACAGAGTTGCTATTTTAAAACAATACGCAGATTACTCTTGGTCTCTTGATGATGATCATTATGTGATTTTCGAACATTTAGGTGGTACACAAGAAGAAAAAGAATGGGCTGATTATAAAATAAACGAAGGTAAAGGAATCATGCTTTGGGGAAAAATGACAGAGCCTTACAATCAATTAACTATGGGTTATGCCTCAGGAAGTAACATTAACGGAATGGGTCACAATAGCCGAAACTTTGATGCTCCAAGATTAATTGGTTATCCAGAAAGTCACGATGAAGAGCGATTAATGTATAGAAATTTACAATACGGAAACAACAGTAACACAAACCATGATGTTACCAATTTAAATACAGCAATATCAAGAATGTCTGCTTTAGGAGCTGTAAGTTTAACAATTCCAGGACCAAAAATGATATGGCATTTTGGAGAGCTAGGTATGGAAAATTCGATTTACACTTGTAATAATGGTAACGTTAATGATACTTCAGGATCCGATGGAGACTGTAAATTAGATACAAAACCTCAACCACAGTGGGACAACAATTGGTTAACGGATGCTACAAGAAGTCAAGTCTATAGTGATTGGGCAAGACTAAATGATTTAAAAGTAAACCAGTCTGTTTTTGAAGGTCAATATGTTATTAACAACACAACTAATCCTGATGTTAATACTTTAACACCAAGAATTTTTATTTCAGATAACACAATTCCTTCAGATCAATTAAACAATGTTGTTATTTTAGCGAACTTTAATGTTACCTCACAAAATATAACTCCTGACTTCCCTTCAACAGGTACTTGGTATGATTTAATGGACGTAACTAATAGCACAAGTATTAACGTTACAAGTACAACAGCACCAATAACTATTCCTGCAGGACAATTTAAAATTTATGGTAATGCAGCACCTCAAAACTTAAGCACAGAGGAGTTTGCATTGTCTAGTACTTTTAAACTATATCCAAATCCGTCAAGCACTTCCTTTTCAATTAATAAAATAGTAAATAACGTTCAAATAATGGATGTATCAGGAAAGCTAATAAAGGATTTTAAAGGTCGTTTTAATGCTGGACACAAGTTTAGCATTCACAACTTAGCAAAAGGACTATATCTTGTCACAACAACAACAAATGAAGGTTTAATAAAAACCACTAAACTGATTAAATCATAATTATTTAATCAATTTAAACCGAAAAGCTTCAGTCGTTCACTGAAGCTTTTTTTGTTATATAAACTAAATGGCATAAAAAAAAGCTTCTCAAAAATGAGAAGCTTTTTTTTCTTTGTACAGGCGGAGAGACTCGAACTCTCACACCTCGCGGCACTAGATCCTAAGTCTAGCGTGTCTACCAATTCCACCACGCCTGCAACTTATACCGATAATTTCGGATTGCAAATATAAACAATAGTTTGAATATTCATAATAACTTCAAACAAATTATTTTCCTTTTTGTATTTTTACCTAAATTCAATAATATTTTTTTCAATGAAAAACATAAAATCTTACGTTCAAGAAAACAAACAACGTTTTCTTGACGAATTAATAGAGCTACTTAAGATTCCCTCTATAAGTGCAGACTCAGCTTACAAAGAGCACACAATAAACACTGCAGAGGTCGTTGCAAAAAGCCTAACAGAGGCTGGTTGTGACGTAGTAGAAATTTGCGAAACAGAAGGCTATCCAATTATTTACGCACATAAAATAATTGATAAAGATTTACCAACAGTTTTAGTTTATGGTCATTACGACGTACAACCACCAGACCCATTAAATTTATGGACATCACCACCATTTGAGCCTGTAATTAAAACAACAGATTTACATCCTGAAGGAGCCATTTTTGCACGTGGTGCCTGTGATGACAAAGGTCAAATGTACATGCACGTTAAGGCTATGGAGTTTATGACCAAAAATAATACTTTACCTTGTAACGTCAAGTTTATGATTGAAGGCGAAGAAGAAGTTGGTAGTGTTAACCTTGGTAAATTTGTAAAGCAAAACCAAGAAAAGCTATCAAATGATGTGATTCTAATTAGTGATACTGGTATGATTGCAAAAGACACACCATCCATTACAACAGGATTACGTGGTTTAAGTTATGTTGAGGTTGAAGTTACAGGACCAAATCGGGATTTACACTCTGGTTTATATGGTGGTGCAGTAGCAAATCCAATAAACGTATTAACTAAAATGATAGCCTCGCTTCATGATGACAATAATCATATTACCATTCCTGGTTTTTATGATAATGTTGAAGAATTATCAAAAGACGAGCGTGCACAAATGGCTAAAGCCCCTTTTTCTTTAGATAAATATAAAGCAGCTTTAGATATAGATGCTGTCTACGGAGAAGAAGGTTATACAACCAACGAGCGTAACAGCATAAGACCAACCTTAGACGTTAATGGTATTTGGGGAGGTTACACAGGCGAAGGCGCAAAAACAGTAATTGCTAGTCAAGCATTTGCAAAAATATCTATGCGATTAGTACCAAACCAAGATTGGGAAAACATTACAGACCTATTTAAAAACCATTTTGAAAGTATTGCTCCAGAAGGCGTCAAAGTAAAAGTAACACCACATCATGGTGGACAAGGTTACGTAACACCAATAGATAGTGTCGGTTATCAAGCAGCAAGTAAAGCCTATCAAGAAACCTTTGGTAAAACACCAATACCACAACGTAGTGGAGGAAGCATACCAATCGTATCATTATTCGAGCAAGAACTAAAAAGTAAAACCATTTTAATGGGCTTTGGTTTAGACAGCGACGCAATACATAGTCCAAACGAACATTTTGGAGTTTGGAACTACCTAAAAGGGATAGAAACCATCCCATATTTCTACAAGTATTTTACTGAAATGCATAAATAATAATTAGGGTGTCACCACCTTTTGCTTTAAAGTGGCAAAAGGTGGTCGCGTCATCCGTTATATCTTTATTTTGCCATATATGGCAGCAAAATAAAGGATGCCACTACTACCGCTTACACGTTAGACCTTCTGCTAATAACTAAAAAACAACACCTTACTTAAATTATTTTAATAAAAAAAACAGCTCTACATTTGTAGAATTGATTTTTTATTCTACATTTGTAGAAGTTAATCTAAACTTGTAGACATGCAATTATCAAAAACGGAAGAAGAATTAATGAATCACCTATGGAAGCTAGAAAAAGCATTCATGAAGGACTTATTAGAAGCCTATCCAGAACCGAAACCTGCAAATACAACTGTAGCGACATTATTAAAACGTATGACAGACAAAGGTTTTGTGACTTACACTAAATTTGGTAACTCAAGACAATACTATCCTTTAGTTAATAAAAAAGACTATTTCTCTAAGCATGTTAATGGGTTAATCAAAAACTTTTTTAACAATAGCAGTTCTCAATTTGCTTCATTTTTTACTAAAGAAACAGATTTAAGCAAATCAGAATTAGAAGCATTACGTTCCATAATTGATAATGAAATTAAAAACAAATAATTATGGGATTACTGCTATTAAAATCCATTACCTGTCTATTAATACTTCTTATATTCTATAAATTAGTATTAGAAACTTTAAGCAACCATAAATTTAAAAGAGCCTATTTATTAATCGCTATTTTAACATCAGTCATTACGCCTTTTATAACCTTTGTAAAATATGTAGCTCCTTCAGTTGATAAGGTATTGCTAATTGATAATAATACAGAAACAATACCATTAAATACAACTTTTAAAATAGCAGAAGGCACTAATTACTTAGCAATTGTATTATGGAGTTTATACGCAATTGGTGTTAGCTTATTCTTAATTAGGTTTGGAAAAAATGTTTTTGGGATTGTTTCAAAAATTAAAAAACATGAAAAAGTTAAACATAATAATTTTATCAATGTTTTAATACATCAACTGGAAATTCCACATACTTTTTTCAACTTCATTTTTCTTAATAAAAATAAATTCGAACACAATCAAATTCCGCATGAAATATTACTACACGAACAAACACATGCTAAACAAAAACATAGTTTAGATATATTAATTATTGAGCTAATACAAATAATATTTTGGTTTAATCCATTGTTATATTGGTTAAAAAAAGAGGTTAAACTTAATCATGAATTTTTAGCTGACCAAGCGGTTTTAAATCAAGGAGTAGATACTAAAAACTATCAAAATATTTTGCTAGCGTTCTCATCAAGCCAGCAGGAACAGGCATTAGTTAATGCCATCAATTATTCATCAATCAAAAAACGTTTTACACTTATGAAAACACAAACACCAAAATCAGTCGCTTGGCTACGCAGTTTACTAATGCTTCCATTATTAGGAGTTTTAATTTACAGCTTCAGTAATACAATAGAAGTTGAAAAAGAAACTAACTCTAATTTATTACAAAAATTTGAAAATGCATCAGAAAAGGTAAATTCTAAAATTAATTATATAAATGAAATTAATAAAGACGAGTATTATAAAAATGTAACAATAATATTTAGAGATAAAAACAAGAATGTAATTGCAACTAAAAAATATGTTGACTTATCTGAATTAGAAAGGAAACTATTACCACCTCCACCATCCAAACCAAAAAAGATTAGCCCAACAAAACAACAGTTAAACAATTGGTTGGACAGTAAAAAATATGGTATTTGGTTAGACGGAAAAAAAATTAACAATAATAAATTATCATCATTATCAACATCAAGTTTTGCTCATTATTTTGAAAGTAAATTGGCTAAAAATGCTTTAAACTATGGCAAACATTATTACCAAATAGATTTATACACAGAAGATGCATTTAACAAAAATTGGGAGGATACAATAAAACCTTTAAGTAAAGAATCTGAAATATTTATCTACTATAATCAAAAAGCATTAAGTAATAATAAAAAACAAATTTCAAATTATACTCAATCTGCGACTTTTTTAGAAAACACAAAATTAATTGTAAATGGTATAGAGTGCGATGGTTGTCATCTTAATTTAAGTAAAAAAGGCATAATTGGACTAATATTATCTACCAATAACAAAGAAGCAATCACGGAGTTTAAACTTAAAATACCCGGAATTAAAACCTTATTTAACGAAGGTAACATGCCTAATAACGAAACTAAACAATATATTACAAGAGCTAAGCAAGGAGATATTATCCAAGTATTTGACATTAAAACGAAGTCCAATAAATTTAAGCCTGTTGTTATAAAGGTTGTAGACAAAAATGATGAGAATTATTCAGAATCACCTAAAGTAAAAAAAGGAGACGCGTCTAGTATTCCTCCTCCACCTCCACCAACTCCAGTAAATCCTAATGCAACACCAGAAGAAAAAGCCAAACAAGAAGAAGTCATAGAACAATACAATAAAGAGAATAAAATTATAAAAGGAAAGGTGTACAAGAATCCACCACCTCCTCCTGCTGCTCCAACACCACCTGCACCTTTGAAAAGTGATAAAGAACTTGTTGAAGCAAAAAGAGCTAAATTGATTGCTAGACGTAATCAAATAATAGCTGAAAGAAATAAGAAAAAAAGCACTTTTAAAAAGGCAAAATCAATAGAAAGAAAAGAAGCACTAGAAAGTAGAAGAGCTGAACTTATAGAAAAAAGAGACGCCAGGAAAATAGCACTTCAAAAAAGAAGAGATAATATGCTGCCTCCACCTCCACCAAAGTCACCTTTACAACATGTTATTAATATGTCTAAAAAAGGAGCGACATTTTACTATAATACCAATAAAATATCATCTGATAAAGCTATCGAATTAATTAAACAGAATAAAAATTTAAATATTTCTTCAAATACTGATAATGGTAATTCAACTGTAAAAATCTCAGAAAAAGGAATAATTACATTTAATGATAACTAATTAAAACGATTAAAAAATTCAAACTTAATATTAAAAACCTCATTTTTTTGAGGTTTTTTTAGCTCTAAACTGTAACAAAAGCAAGCATTTAGCGTTCTAATAGATATCATCAATCAAAATCAATCATATCATGTTAAAACAATTTTTTATTATCTGCTCTGGAGCAGATACAGACCTATTAAACACAACATCAAAAGGCGAACAAAACAAGTATGTTGGAATTGGTGCTACTGTATTTTTTACAGCTATAATGGCCTTTATAGCGTCCAGTTACGCATTATTTACAGTCTTTGACAATATCTATGCTGCTATTGGATTTGGTCTAATTTGGGGTTTGTTAATATTTAATTTAGACCGTTTTATTGTTTCGACTATCAAAAAACGAGGGAGTTTTACTAGAGAGCTATTACAAGCTACACCAAGATTAATACTAGCACTAATTATAGCAATAGTAATATCTAAACCTTTAGAGTTAAAGCTTTTTGAAAAAGAAATCAATCAAGTTTTATTAACCGAAAAAAATGCAATGACGCTTCAAAACCAAGATGCTATTGCTTTACAATTTTCACCTAAAGAAAAACAACTAAAACAAGCTATAGTCAACCTTGAAAATAACATTACTGTTAAAGAGGCTGAAGTTAACACCCTTTACAACACTTATATTGCAGAAGCTGAAGGTAGTTCTGGAACAAATAAATTAGGTAAAGGACCTGTATACAAAGAAAAAAGAGAAAAACATGATACTGCTTTAGCAGAATTACAAACGCTTAAAGCAGATACAAAACAAAAAATTACAGCAATTGAATCTGAATTATTACTACTTAAAACTAAGTATGATAATCAAGTTGCTAATACACAACCGATAATTGATGGGTTTGATGGTTTAATGGCTAGAATAAATGCTTTAAACAGTTTGCCTTGGCTTCCTTCATTTTTTGTCTTTTTGTTATTTTTAGCTATTGAAACTTCTCCAATAATAGCAAAACTTTTAACTTCAAAAGGAGAATATGATTTTAAACTTGAAGACCATGAAACTGCTATTAAAACTGTAGTAGAGCAACGTGTTAAAGAAAGGCAATTATCCGTTGCTACAGATTTTAAAATTAATGATAAAGTATATGCAGATTTATCCGAAGAAAATGAATTATATGACTACAAACAAAAAAAAGCCAGAGCATTAATGCAGCTTCAAGCGGATGCTTTTTATAAACAGCAACAAAAAGCATTATAACTAAAAAAGGCTTCAATTAAAATTGAAGCCTTTTTTGTATGTATTAATTAAGATTATAGTTTCTTAACGTATTCTGTAATAATAACGGTAAGTGTAGGTCCTACTTTACCTTCAATATAAGTCGCGTTCTCACGATCTAATCTTATATTTCTAACAGCAGTACCTTGTTTAGCAACTTGACTAGACCCTTTAATTTTAAGATCTTTAACTAAGACAACACTATCTCCTGTTTCTAAAATAACACCATTACAATCTCTATGGATAATTTTATCAGCTTCGTCTTTGTGCTCATCGGTTAATCTAGCAATTGCTAAATTATCATCGTCTAGATACATCATATCTAGTAAATCTTTTGGCCAACCTTCGGCTCTTAGTCTTTGTAACATTCTCCAAGCCATAATCTGAACAGCAACGTGCTCTGACCACATACTATCGTTTAAACACCTCCAATGATTAACATCCATTGGTGTATTTTTCTCTATTTGATCATAACAGTTTGCACAAACTAACAAGCAAGTGTCTACGGTCTCGTTTAAAGATGGTGGAATATTATATTGTCTAGTATCTGTAGTAGAAGTACACAACTCGCAAGTTGAGTTGCTTCTTTCTTGTAACATTTGAAGTACGCTCATAATTTATTTTTTGATGCGCACAAATATAGTAAATGCTTTGAGTTAAAACACTAATTGTAATGCTAAGATGCTTTTTGAACTGGTCTAGCAATTTTGTGGTCAACAAAAACCTCTAACAATTTAGCTTTTTGTGCATTAAAAACGACTTCTTTAGCTGATGCTGGAATTAAAATGGTTTCTCCCATTTTTATAGTTTCAGTTTGTAGTCCTGAAGTAATTTCGGCTTTGCCTTCAACACACATAAATATTACAAACGAATCTAAATTAGAATAATCTCTAACTTTAATCTTTGATATTGACATGATATTGGTTGTAAAGTAATCACAGTCAACTAGATTTGTACTACAATTAGGAATCAAACTATAATCTGCCTTTCCGTTTGACTCAAAATGTTTAGTTGCTTGAGCTGCTAACTTAGTATGTAATTCTCTTTTATGTCCTGAATCATCCATCCTATCCCAATCATAAACACGATAAGTTATGTCTGATGTTTGTTGTATTTCGGCTGCTAAAACACCAGCTCCAATAGCGTGTACTTTTCCTGCTGGAATAAAATAACTATCTCCTTTTTTTACTTTTTCGCGATTAAAAACAATATCAACATTTTGTGCTGTAATATGATTAAGTAACTCTGGATTTGTTTCTTTACTTTTTAATCCTAAAACAATATCTGCATTATCATCACTATCCATTATATACCACATTTCAGTTTTACCAAAACTATTATGATGTTGTTTTGCCATTTGATTATCTGGATGGACTTGTACAGATAAATCTGTTTTAGCATCTAAAAATTTAATTAATAAAGGAAAGTTGGTACCAAAGTTTTCAAAATTATTAACACCAACCATTTCTGCTTTATGCTCTGCAATTAATTGTTTTAAATCTTGACCTTGATATAACCCATTTGAAACAACAGAGATGTTACCATTAACGTCTGATATTTCCCAACTCTCTCCAACATTATCTTTATTGGTAGCCTTCCCTAAAAGATTAGCTAGTTTGTTTCCTCCCCAGATTTTTTCTTTTAGAATAGGATTAAATTTTATAGGATATGCTTTCATAATGATACTTAATTTAAAGTTTGCTTAAACTTTGTAAGTTTACAAACTGATCGTTTACATTTAATTTTTTTAAATAATCGATAATAGAAAATAAGCTTTTAAACAATGTTAATTTAATATCTCTTTTTTTAAGGTTTTCAATATTAAAATCTAAAATCAAATCCTGGTTTTTCGATATAGCTTTAATCAAACCATTTAAACCATGTTCGTTTTTATTTAAAAGGTTTGCTGTTGCATAACCCAAATGTTCTAAATCATGTTGACTAGCCATAAATCTTGCTCCTGCCCTAACTGCAGACACATCAGACTTAAACTTATTTATATTAACTACAGATACATTGTTACAACATTGTTTTATCTGGTCAAGAATCTTGTAGGTATTATCTTTACTATTGTTATTTACCAAACACAACTCTAAATTTGGAGTTTTTTGTATTTGTTGTATAAAACAATCTGTATCGATATCATTCTCGTTATTATGAAAAATTATAATTACACCTATTTTCATGATTTGTGTTTGGGGATTTGGGGTTATTATTATTTATTGTACTACTTCAAGCTTAGTTGATTTGGTTATAGCTGGCTTTTTTTTTCCTCTATATACCCAAGCAATTTGAGCTAATTGAAATATGATTTTTACTGAATCTTTCATTGATAGTTTAGAACCATCTGCATGAATCCATCTTTTTAATGGTTGCTCACAAAGCATTGACTTTGCTTTTTTTAATCCAAAATGAATACTCATTCTTTTAAAAATTTCGACATCAAAAATCCATTGTGTAACAAACTTTTTACCAAATGCAATTTGAATAACATCTTTACTAAAGATTTTAGCGCCACATTGTGTGTCTTTAAAATCCATTCTTAAAATCTTTCTTATAATAAAGTTTATGGTCAAACTAATTATTTTTCTAGCAGACTCTTTAGTTATATCCGCTCCCATTCTTGATATTCTTGACCCACTAACTATTTTAAAATCTGAAGTTTCAATAGTTTTAACCAAGTCGTCAAAATCTGCTAAGTCTGTGGATAAGTCTGCATCTAAAAACCCTATATAATCAAGATCTTCTTTTTCTGCCATGTGTAACATACCTAAACGAACAGCTTCAGCTTTTCCTCCATTTTTCTCACAGTCATAAACTGTAATAAAGTCCTCTCGTCCTTTTTGTAAATTATTTAAAACCTCTAAGGTTTTATCTTTACTACCATCGTTTACAAAACATAAATGGTAGCCTGTATATTTATCTATGTAAGATAAAAACTCGTCACTTAACAAACGCTCTTCTTCATTGTAACAAGGTATTACAACACCAACACAACGATCCTGAATCATTACATTGCTAGCTGCTACAGTATTTTCAACTACTGGAGCACCAATTAAGCGCTTAACACGTGCACTTATCTCGTTTAAACTTAAAGGTTTTTTCATGTAGTCGTTAATACCCAAATCAAAACCTTCAGTAATAGTTTCGTCTTTATTATCTCCTGACAACACCATTATTGGTGTTTCAGATTTTTTAGCAATCCTTATGTATTTAACAATTTCTAATCCAGACAAACCAGGCATATTGATGTCTACAATTACTAAATCTGGGTTAAAAGAATCGTAAGAGTCTAATCCTTTTTGACCATCAGTTTCTATCTTAACTTGATAACCTAACTCGGTTAACCTTTTTTGTAAAGGCAGTAAAACCAACTGCTGATCATCTATTGCTAATACTTTCATAACTAGGGTGTTTTATTGTTTTTTGATACACCAAAAGTAGCATAGAATTGTGATGAAATTATCTTCTTTAGATTAAGCAGGCATTAAGTGTCGACGAATGGTAAATTGCTGTAGATAATTAAAAATTGGAGCAGTATTTAATTTAATTATCTTTACAATTATGTATAACTTTAGGTTAACAAAATAACGATCAGTAATAATTGAAAGAAACCTCAAATAAATTTTTAATTGCCGCACTCCTATTAGGATTGTCTTTTCATGGTAGTTCCATATTTTTCACATTGGAAACTACGTATGATGCATTAATTCATTTATTTTTTGCAGATCATTATGCTAATAGTTGGTTTGAACCTTGGAACTATGAGTGGTACACTGGTTTTACTGTACAAAGTTATCCGCCTTTAGTACATCAAACTATTGGTTTATTATCGTTAGTTGGAGGTTTAAAATTTGGTATGTTTAGCGTTGCACTTATTGCTATTGTCCTATTTGTAACTGGTACGTATCGTTTTTCATTATTGATGACATCAAACAAAACAGTTGCTGGTTATGCTTGTGTTTTGGCTGTTTTCTCATCTTCTTTTGTAGAAACCCTTCATATTTTTGGGCAATTACCAAGTATTGTTGGTGTTTCGGTTTTAATGCATGCTTTACCTGAAATTTATTTATGGTTAAAAACAGGAAGAAAATGGTATTTAGCCACTAGTTTATCGCTTATAGCGGTTACAGTTACTTCGCATCATGTAACACCAATATTTGGAATGGTATTTTTTATCTTTCCTTTAATAGGTATGGTGTTAATGGATGTTTCTAAAGAACAAGTGAATAGTATGAAGGAAGTAACCTTCAAAATATTTTTGAATAGCTTTTTCAAGCTTTTTAAACGTATTGTAAGCTTTGGCATGCTGTCTTTGGTGCTAATTGTGGGTTGTATTTTTCCGTATTGGTTAAACTCTAAAGCCAATCCAATTACGCAAGTACCTATACCACATGGTTCTCGTGACAACTTTTTAGAAATTACGTCTTCAGGATTGGTATTCTTTTTAATTCCTTGGGGAATTTTACTAATATTATTGCCTTACATTTTTTATAGATACTATAGCAAACGTTACTTGTTTTTTGGATTATCGGTTACCATTTGTACCATTTTAGGAACTGGAGGAACGACTCCTGTACCACTAAAAATGTTAGGAGAAACTGCTTTTAATATTTTAACCTTAGATAGATTTACACTTTGGGCTTCCATTTTATCCATTCCATTAATGGGTGAATTTGCTTATCGCTTTGTGCAAGGCGATTTAAAAGCATTAATTCAATCTAAATTTGGTGCTGTTTACCATCGTATTATAGGTGGAATATTGGCTGGTTTATTTGTCTTTATGGTGGTTTTTACGATGAGTTTAAATTACTTTAGACCTTCACAACCGCAAAAAATAAAAATGCTACCTATTGTCAACTTCTTAAATCAAGATGATCATGATAAATGGCGCTTTTTAACGCTTGGTTTTGGAGACCAAATGGCTTGGTTGAGTGCACAAACTAATGCCATGACTGTTGATGGAAACTACCATTCTGCTAGAAGATTACCAGAATTAACCACAAGACCTATTGAGCGTTTAGAAAACTCTAAATTTAAAGGTGTTGCAGGTATTGGATCATTACAACAATTTTTAACCACTCCAGAAAAGTACAATTTAAAGTATATATTCTCTAACGATAAGTTTTACGATCCAATCCTCTATTTCTGTGGTTGGCAACGCTTAAGACAATTAGAAAATGGTATTATGGTTTGGGAACGTTTAAACATTCCGCCAGTTTCTGCTATTTTACCTAAAGAAGATGTTGCTAAATGGCTAAAGATTCATTGGGGAATTATGCCCTTTTTAACCGTTTTAATAGCGTTTGTATTAAACATACAAATGTTATTTGTTATTGCTTTAAAAACCAAAGAAAAACCGCTTCCAGATTTTTTAAAGTTTCCAATTAGTTATAATAAATTTAATAGAAATGTATTACGCATCACACACCTTTGGTCTTTAGTTTTGGCAGGAGTTGTATTTTACGGAGTCTATTTATTCTACATTAAAAACGAATCACAACTTAGCCCAGAAAATGCAATTATTGCCTATTATGATGCCTTAGATTTTAAAGAATTTGAAAAAGCACATAGTTTAATTGATCCTAGTAGTAACATACCAATTGCGCAATACATGTTAGAAATTTCAGTGACTGATGGACTTTTAAGTAGTTATGCAAAAATGGATGCTATTGAAACCGAAATTACTGCTGTAAATGATAGTACAGTCTCAGCAAAAGTGATTAGCCAATGGATTACACCTTTAGAAAAAATTGAAAAAGTAGATTACAAATCGCTTTCTAAAATTAAAGGAAAATGGTTTTTACAACCAGATGATTTAAATAACGATTTACCTCCTGACCAATTGTACTCAGACAATGTTACTAAGTATTTTAATCAAGGACGACGACGCATTACAACAGAAGCAACCCATCATGAAGACATTTTAAAACAACCCGTTTTAGAAGTTGTGTCGGCTAAACTGGTACATTATGATGGTAGTTATGCTATTATTGGTGAAGTACAAAACATAGACAATGTTCCGTCTGATGTTATTTTAAAAGGAACATTATATAATGATGACAATAAACAGTTGGCTACTTACAATGCCAAATACCATGTCAAGCATAAACTAATGCCTAAAGAATCTAGTAGTTTTAGAATTAATTTTGAAGGTATTGCTTGGTCTAAAACGCAAGATTCTATTCCTGACACATTTAATCCAGACGAATTTACACCTGTTGAATTTGAAGAACAACCAACAAAATTCAACTTACAAATCGCCGGAAATGTTGCAGGCACAGATTTATATAAAAATGTAGTTTTAAGTGAACTAAAAATTAAAGATTCTATATTAGAAGGAAATCTTTTTAATAGCGGTATTCAAGAAATTACAATACCTCAACTTCTAATTACGTATTATGATGAGAACAAAAACATGATTTGGGTAGATCATTTATTTGTTAAAGCAGGAGTTAGGCAACAACGTAAACAACATTTTGATTATACTATTTTACAAAGTGGTAAAGTAGAAATTATTAACGATAGTATGAAAAACATCTTTGTAAATGGTTTACCAAACGAAGATATCTCAGACAAAATAGTACCAAACCGAATTATAGATCATACAAACGCACAATTACAACCTATTGAGCATCCAGATTTTAGTTATATTAAAATAGAAATTAACACTTATATAGGTAGCCCAAATTAATGCAAAAACAACGAACATATCTGTTTTTTTTAGGATTGATTTTATTATCATCCTTCGCAATCGTACGACAAAATAAAGCTTCGGTTGTTATGAAACTATTAACTACTAAAACCGACTTTGAGGTTGGTCAAACTGTTATATTACAATTTTCAAATACACAAGAAGCAGACAAACCGTTGCTTTATTGTTCTAACAGTTATGGTTCTACTTTAATTACTTCGACTATAAAAAACAATACACTAGAATATGTCATTCCAGAAAACATTACCAAAAAAATTGGCGTCATCAATTGGACTATTTTAGATGCAAACAAATCGCTTTCTGGAACATTACATATACTTCCAAAAGCAGAAGTTGCAACCATGGAAACCTATATTGGTCCTCCAAGCATTGAAGCTGGTGGAACAGATTACACCATGTTGGTTGTTATTCCAACAGACTCTCTAGATAATCCTGTACCAAAAAACACTTTAGTAAACGAGAAACATCAGTTTTTATCTTCAGAAGAAACGCATGATATTTTTACAGATAAACTTATTGCTTATAGAAATATTTATTCGAAAAAAGAAAGTGGTCGTATGTTGGTTTCATCAGAAAGTTTAGGCATCAACTCTAAAGAATTCACCATTAATGTTATGCCAGCAATTCCTACTGGATTTACTATAAGTGCCACAAGACCGCATGACTATTCCGATGGAAATCAAATTACGACATTTACAACCTCTATTATAAAAGATGAACACAATAATGTTGTTAGTGACGGTACTTTTGTAACCTTTTTTATTACCAATCAAGAACAGTATGTTTTAAAAACAACTGGCACAACCATTGATGGAGTTGCAACCTCAAAAATGATTCATCCAGATTATGCAGACACTTGGAGTATAAAAGCGTATGTTGATGGTATGTCCGAAAGTAATAGCATTACCTTAAGCTACAAACAAGTTATTGAGGATTTTGAGGTTGCTTTTTCTGAAAAAAATCGTTTAATAACCGTTGGTCCTTTGCAAAGTTTTATGCAGCAAATGATTCCGGATGGATTACACATTAAACTTAAAATATATAAGGATAATATATTAGTAGAAACACTGACTAAAACATCGTTTAATGGTTATACTACTTTTAAGCTGAAACCTGCTATTTACAGTCATGGTAATTATGATTTTAGTTTAGAAACTGCTGGAGTAGCAAAACAATTTAAAACAATCAAACTATGGTAAGTATTAATAAAAATATTATGCGTACCATATTAATAGCCTCGTATATTATGCTTGTAGCCTTAATTATTTCTGGAGTTAGTGCTTTATTTAGTTACCTAAATACTGGTGCAGACCGAAGTAAAATGCTGCATACCGAAATTAAAAAAGTAGAACAATATTTACCTACAATAAATTGGGAACCTTTACAAAACGAAGGACGACCAATGGATAACGAAAACCTAAATGCATTACAAAACGATTATTTAGATGCTTGGTATGTTAAGCAAATTGCTTACAAAACCAATAAAACTGCTGGAATAAAAGACTATTATACAGATAGTGCAAGAGAAAACTTATTTGCGTTTATAGACTTAAACAAAGCGCAAGACATTACCATAGAAGCTACTACTTTAAAACACAACCCTACTTTAGAGTTTTTTAGTGAAGACGGACAAATGGCTGTCATTACAGACCGAAATGTTATTGAATACAAACGTGTATTTAAAGCTAATAAGTTGGTTTTAGAAACTACTGAAACCTCAACATACCAAATGGTGTTTTTGCTTGAAGATGGTTTTTGGCGTATTAGACATTTGGTTAAAGAAGAAGCTGATATTCACAATAAGCAACCAAAACAAATTGCTGTTGATAGTTTAAATATTAAAGGTATTAATTACTATCCGCAAGCCAATCCTTGGGATATGTTTGGCAATGCTTTTTCTACCGATACTATTGCAAAAGATTTTAAAATAATTAAAGATACAGGTTTAAACTCTGTCAGACTGTTTGTGCAATACGAAGATTTTGGTAAAGCTGCGATAGATTATAAAAAAGTAGACAAATTAAAGCAAACTTTAGATATGGCAGCTGCTAACAATTTAAAAGTCGTTTTAACGCTTTTTGACTTTTATGGAGATTATAATGTTATGAGTTGGACTTTAAATCAACGTCACGCAGAAGGTATTGTAAATGCTGTTAAAGACCACAAAGCCTTATTAGCTTGGGATATTAAAAACGAACCTAATTTAGATTTTGAATCTAGAGGAAAAGATAACGTTATTGCATGGTTAGATAATATGATTGATTTAGTCAAAGAAATTGATACTGTACATCCAGTAACCATAGGTTGGTCCAATACTGAAAGTGCTACTATTTTAAAAGATAAAGTAGATTTTATATCGTTTCATTATTACGAAGATTTGGAACAATTAGATGAAGCCATTACAACCATGAAAAAAGAAATACCAAACAAACCCTTAGTTTTGCAAGAGTTTGGAATGTCTTCATATTCTGGATTGTGGAAACCTTTTGGGTCTTCAGATGAAGATCAAGCTAATTACCATAAAAAAATCCAAGAACAAATTGCAGCAAATAATTTGCAATTTATGTCTTGGACTTTATATGATTTTACTTCTGTACCTAATGATGTTGTAGGTAGACTACCTTGGCGTAAAAATACTCAAAAGCATTTTGGGTTTATTGATAAAAATGGGACAAAAAAACCTGCTTTTAAATATATAACACATTAATTGTTTGGGACAAAAAAAGCAAGACTAGATTATTCTACTGTGGTAGGTTGTATATCTATAGTTTGCTTTTTTCTAGATTTAGTTGGTCTTTTTTTTTGAATAATCTTATCAAAATTATTCAAATACATACTTGCTATTTTTTCCATTGGATAGGCTGTTGCTGCTTCATAATTTGCTTTACCTAATTCAATTCTGTAATCATTATTGGTTACAATAGCTTCAATTGCTTTGGCTAAACTATCAATAGATGTTGGGTCAAAAAACTCACCTTTATAACCTTCATCTTTAACTAATAAAGCAAGATCTCCTAAATCTGGCATTACAACTGCTTTACCGTAACTTCCAGCTTGGTGTAAAACTCCAGAGCTTCCTGTTGTGGATGTATATGGAAATACAACTACTGCACTTTCGTTAAATAATACAGGTACTTCTACTTCTTCTACATAACCTGTAAAACGTACTTGCGGTACATGTTTATAATCTTCTTTTACTTTAGCTAAATAACCTGGTACATTTGGGTTGTCTGTTCCTGCAATTACAACTTCAAGATCCATTCCTGTATATTTTCTAACTTTTTCTACAGCTTCAATCATACCTTCAACCTTTTTGTAAGTACCAAATTTTCCAAAAGTCATAATCTGTAAAGGTCCTTTTGGTAAACTGTAATCTGGTTGTACTTCAGTAACTTCAAAAGTTCCATGCGGAATTAATGTTACATTTTTGGCCTTATATTTTTTCTCTAAAATGTCAACGTACTTTTGCATTGTTACTGCAACTGTATCTGCTTGTAATATTAATTTTGTTAAAGTCGTACCGATAAAACCATATACTTTTTGCATTAGTTTATTACTTGTAAATCCTGCAGATCCTAAATCTACCTCTTCAAGTATATTATGTAATAAAACGATGTTTGGTATGTTTTTTAACTTACAAACTAATGGTAACATCAAACCTAAAGCTGCAGCTATTTTTTTATCTCCAAACTTCATGAACTGCAAGTTAAATAATACTGCATCTGGTTTGGTTGCATTAATAGCTTTAGTAACGTTGATTATGTTAGTATAACTATTAAAAGCCCAACACTCTTTAACAGTGATCTTACATCCAGCTTCAGTAAACGCGATATCTTTTATGCCTTCTGTTTTATCTGTAAGCAACACTATTTCTGTTACATTATCTTTTTGTCTAAAATGCTTTACTAAATGGTAAGCGTACTCGTTTAGTGTGACTTTGCTTGGTGGATATGCTGTTACGATTGCTAGTTTCATAATACCTGTATTTATATTTTTTAATATCTTGTCTCTTGATTACATTACAAATTTGAACTTTTAAAAAGAGTTTTTCTATTAACCTTAGACAGAATGCATTTTGGTGTAGACGAATGGTAAAAATCTATAGATTTACCTATTTTACAGATAGTTACAAAACCTACAAAAAACAAAAAAGGCTGTAGTACAAACTACAGCCTTCAACCAAAATAAACTAAAAAAACACTCAATTCTATTGTTTCAACTTAGAGTCGAAAACAAAAAAACTAATTTGTATTACAAGTAATAACGACATGGCTATAATCTGCATGTGTACGACTTGCTCTAAACTGTCATGAAAAAATATTACTAATCCCATTTGAAGCATTCCAAATACTCCAGAGATCACAACAGGAATGTATCTGTCTAATGATAAATAGTAATATGCAAATATATTTGAGATGGCAAACAAACCTGTTGCCAAAGCGTACTTCCATAATAAAGGAGCCATAGCTAAATAACTATCACCAAATAAAATGGTTATTGCTGTTTTTGGGAATAAGGCACAACCAATAACGATAACGGTTGCAATTCCTGCTATATAACCAACATACTTAAACAATATTGGTGCTGTTGCTTTACCTTCTTTTTTTAACTGTACTACAGTTGGTAATAATAACATTACAAACATCCAAGCTATGAAGTAAACTATACGACCTATTAAGGCTAATGAAGCATATAATCCTGCATCATAAGAGTCAAAGTAATGTTTAACTAATAATATGTCACTATTATTAATTATAATTTGTGTTAGCTCATAAAACGCAGTGATTATAAAAAAGCTACGAACTTGTTTTGACTGCGTTGCATCAATAGCTAATATATTTTTAAATTTAATATTTTTAAATTTAAACGGAATTAATCCAAAACCAAACGAAATTAAAATTCCGATAGCAATCACAACCGATGATTGCATGTTAAATAAAAAGATCAATCCTAAGGTAATAACCAATCTACTTAGCATTTCTGCTTGATAAGTGATTGATAAAAACTTAAACTCTTTTTTACCCTGAAACACGCCTCTGTTTACACTCATTAAAAAGTAAAGCGGTATACCAATTCCAAATATGGTAAACATGCTTGACGACGATGTATTAAAAACAATTTGTAATTGTTTTGCAAATATTATAATTAAAGCTCCAAAGCCCAATCCAACAATAGTAGCATGCTTATATATTTTAGCTACAAAATTGGCGAAAGTTTCATTTTCAAAAATTACCGAAAACTTTGCTGTTACTAACTGAAATGTCATGGCTACAAAAGATAACACCAACAAAAAGGTAATTAAAACAGCTGCGTCTGCAAATTGTGCTGGTCCTAATACACGACCTAGAATTAGGTTGTATAAATAGTTTCCTCCATTTACTGCCAATACACTTAGCATAAACAGTTGCTCTGGAGATATTTTTCTTGATTTTAACATCGATAAAACTTGCATCTTAATAGCGATTTAAGGTTAAGGTTTTTAGTTATGCTACATTAGGATAGCTAAAGGTTTCGTAAATAGTTTCGCTATTTTTACCTTCAACAAAAAACATGTTTTGTTTCATTATCGCTTGACTATACATAACTTTTAAAACTTGTAATGCTGTTATATCAATAGATTCTACATTTTCAATATTTAATGTCATATTTGTATTGGACTCTAAAATGTAGCTAAAATGCTTTTTAAAACTTGTAATGTTTGCAGTATTTAAAACACCATCTAAAAAAATTGTATTGTCTTGTTGTGTTATTGTTAGTGCCATAATGTTTCAGTTTAAAAGGTTTAAATTTGGGTATAAGTATTAAGCTATGCTTAGTAATTCTTCATAAATATCTTTACAACCAAGTCCTACAATTACAAAAGGTTTATCCCATGATTTTGCATTATTATAAATAACTTTAAAAGCATTCATACCTTTTGCATCTATTTGAGTAACTTTATTAATATCAATCGTTAGGTTTTCTAAAGTATTAAGAGTGATGTTAAAATGGGTTTGAAAGCTACTTGCTGTGGTAGCATCAATTTGTCCTTCTAATGTAAATGTGTTATCGTTTCTTAATATTTTTAAAGCCATGTTGGTTTCTTGTTTGTTTCTGATACAAAGATGCAACGTAAACCTTTCAAATTCAGTTGAATTTCGACGAGTCGACGATTGGTGTAGATGAATGAATGGAAATGAATGCTTAACTTGCAAATGACTTAAAACCAGAACATGAAACTTAAATTTATATTTCTACTTACCTTATTATCAACTTCTTTTTTGGGATATACCCAAGACATGAAAGAAGGGTTTACCTATTTAGAAACTGGTAAGTACGCTAAAGCGGAAACTTTTTTTCAGTCTATTTTAAAACAATATCCAGACAATAAAACTGCAAGACTTTGTTATGGTCGTGCTATTGGACTAAACGGTAAACCTGAAGACGCCAACACCTTATTTACAAACCTATTGGCAGATTATCCTGATGATTTTGAAGTCAAGCTAAATTATGGCGAGTCTTTATTGTGGACTAGTAATTTTCCTAAAGCTAAAACCTATTTTAAATCTTTAATAGACGAAGACCCAAAAAGTTTTGCTGCACTATTAAGTTATGCAAACACACTTTCTAATTTAAAAGAATATGAAAATGCTTTAAAATATGTAGACAAGGCTTTAGATGTGTCTCCTGGAAACCCAAATGCACTAACATCTAAAAAATACATGTATTTAGGCTATGCTTACCAAAAACAACAAGCACAACAATACGATGAAGCCGAAGCATTACTTAAAAATAGTCTTGCAATTTTTAACAATGACAAAGACAGTTTATTAAACTTAGCTAATCTGTATTTAATTGCAAATAAATATGATGATGCTCAAGCTACTTATAATACCTTAGCAGCCAATCCTGATAATAAAATTATTGCTTTAAATGGTTTAGCGTTAGTATCTCACTTAAAAGGTAAAGAAAAAGACGCACTAGATTTAAGTACACAAGCCTATAACAGTTTAAATGAAACTACAGACGCTACACTAAAACAACAAACTACAGAGCGTAACGCGCAAGCGTTAATTTGGAATAAAAAATACAAAACTGCAGACACGCTAATCGCGAATTTAATTGAAACAAAACCTAATGACAATTGGGTCTTAGCTTTACGTGCAACACTTAATATTTACAAAAGTGACTTTAAAAAAAGTGTTACTGATTATGATCAAATTTTGGTTAATGACAGTACATCTTTTGACGGAAACTTGGGTAACGCAAATGCCTTAAAAGCATTAGGTAAATATGAAGCTGCATATAAGTCTGCTGAAAACACATTAAAGTTTTACGACAATCAAAAGGATGCCACAAACTTTATAAAAAACTTAAACACAACATTTACCCCTTTTTATGAAGGTAAAGTATCCTATAGTTTTGATAATGGAGACAATGAAGCTTTTGCTTTTAATAACACTTTAGAGTTTCCGTTTTCAACAAAATTTAAAATCTTAGGAAGCTATAATTATCGAAGTACAACTAACCCTGTTACTAATAACGATGCTACTTCAAATGACTTTAGTGTTGGTGCTTCCTATCAATTATTACCTAATTTATCTTTAAAAGGTACTGCTGGATTAACTTCAGCTACAGCAACAACTAATGACTACACACAAGTCTTAGCAGATATATCTTTTAATATTAAACCTTTTAAACTGCAGGATTTAACCGTTGGATATAAACGTGAAATACAAAGTTTTAATGCTGAATTAATAGATCGAGAAATCGTACAAAATAACTACTACGCCAATTATAGTTTAAATACTAATTTTAATTTAGGATGGTTTACTCAATATTTTTACACCAAACAAAGTGATGACAACGCTAGAAACTTATTGTTTACTTCTTTATACTATAACATTTTACCAAAACCATCACTTAAAGCTGGTATAAACTACCAATACATAACTTTTAAAGATCAGGTACCAAGTATTTACTTTTCACCAGAAACCTTTAATGCTGCAGAAGTATTTGCAAACCTTATTAAAGATGAAAACATAGCCAAACCTAAAGAATGGTTTTATGAGCTTACTGCTGCTACTGGATTACAATTTATTGACGACGACGAAAGCCAAAGTACTTACAGAATACAAGGAAAATTAGGCTATAAATTTTCAGAGCGTTGTTTGGCTAATATATTTGGAACACGAAGCAATATAGCATCTGCTACTGCTGCTGGTTTTACTTTTAACGAAATTGGTGTTCGTTTTAAATGGTTATTGTTTGACAAACCAGTGTTTAGAGATAAAAAATAAATTGATTTAATAAAGACAAACAATATTGTTTATTGATATTTAAAAACCACTTTTATGACTAATCGTTTTGTACATCCATTCCATTGTAAAGCAAAATACAATAACACCCAAAGCGATTAATACTCCAGAAATATTAGTTTGAAATTGCTGAACAATTAGTGTACAAAAAGCTACAAAACATAATATACTAGCTATTAAATGAATACTTTTTTTGGACTTCAATTCTTGATGTTTTTTAAATCCAATATAGTTTACTAAACCAAATATTAATAAAAATCCAGCACTTCCTGCTGTTGAAATGCTTTGAAGATTAAATAAATTAACTAACACTATTGACAATATTGCAGTAATTAAAAAACCTATTGGTTTGCCTAAAAACTTACGACAAAAGTATTTTGGAAGTTCTTGATCTTCGGCTATGTCATAATTTACCCTTCCGCTTCCTAAAATTGTAGCATTAATAGCTGAAAATGTAGAAATTAATGCTGTAATAGTAATTATAGTAAATCCTATTTGCCCTAATGTTGGTGCTGCTGCTTGAGCCAAAACATAATCTTTTGCATCTGCAATTTTATCAAAAGTCAAAGATCCAACAGTAACTATTGCTATTAAAACATATAATACAACAACAAAACCTACTGCTCCAAAATAGGCTTTTTCAGTATTTTGTTCTCTATTTTTTAAATCTGAAATAGAATTAGCTATTAGCTCAAAGCCTTCGTAAGCTACAAAAATTACCATACCACCAGAAAGCAACAAAAATGGAGCTTCCCAATTACTTGGTTTTAATTGTTGTAAATGTTCTGGATGTAATGAAAACCCATAAAATCCAATTGCTATAAAGGCTATTAAAATGGCTAATTTTATTATGACAGCAACAGACTCGATACGACTAACTAAACTAACACTTAAATAGTTAATAACTAAAGCAATTATTATTATTGCTGTTTGACAAATACGGACGTCTAAAAGTTTTTTCCCAGTAATGGTAAAAAGCTCAGCAGCATAAGACCCAAAAGCTGAGGCATATAATGCTAACATTACAATATAACTTATCCAAAGTAGATTGTTGATACCTCCTGCAAAAATGCCATTTCCGTATTGTTGATGTACAAATCTTACTGTCCCTCCTTTTTCTGGAAATTTTTTAGATAATTTAGCATAAGAATATGCCGTAAGCAAAGCTATAACACCTGCAAATAAGAAAGCAACAGGTGTACCTCCTTTAGCTAAAGAAACAGCCAAACCAAGCACTGCAAAAATTCCGCCACCAACCATTCCGCCTATCCCAATAGAAATCGCTTCTTTAAGATTAATTTTATTATTCAAAATTGATAGATTAATTATGCTTAAATATACAGAATAATAAGGTTTGAGTATTGTAAAATTATTACAAAAAAAAACAGGCAAGAGTTAACTCTCTTGCCTGTTTAAGAAACCAAATAAGACTAATTTAACTTTTTTGGCTTCCCTCGCTATCAATCAAAAAACAATGGGCAGTTACTATTTAACTAGCAACTTTAAGGGTTTATAATTTGTGTTAGTACTAGATAATTTACAGATGTATAATCCAGAACTTAAGTTTTGACTATTTATAGGTATGATATTATTTCCAACTAGTGACTCTACTGATGTTTTGTACACTATTTTTCCTAATTGGTTATAAATTATTAGTTCAACATTTTCAGATTTTTGGCTAGTAAAATGTAAGTTAGAAGCCTCTATCATTGGGTTTGGGTAAGCTATTAATGTATTGACTGTTTCAGTTTCAAAATCGTTTACTGATAAAGCATTTCCTCTTGAAAAACGTACATCTTGTATATCCATTTGCTTAGTAGTTACAGATCCATCCTCGCTTTGCATTGTAAATACAATAGTTACAATATCATTAGCTTCTAATGAAGGAGTTAAAGTAGAAGTAAACTCTGAAAATAATACAGCATGACTTTGGTAAGTATCTGTTAAAGCAATTGTTGTTTTGTATTGCTCATCCCAATTTGTAATACTTTGTTTTACTAAAGTAATTTCTAAATTTCCAGTACCTTTTGCTTTAAATTTAAAGCTAGTAAAGTCATTTAAATCTACTGCTTTAAAACGTGGTGTTAAAGCTCTGTATGCTGCTACATAAGTATCTGTTGTGGCATTTAATGTCACATTTCTTTCTATTGGAAAATCTTGACTATCAAAAGTCGTTGTGTTTGGAGATACTAAGTAGCTATTTACGGTTGTATTAGCTTCAGAATCGTCAACTCCCCAAGGTCCATCTGACATAAATAAATCGTCTGGTGTGTTTATACCGTCTCCAATTCTAAATCCTATATCAAATAAATTACCTGTAGAAACTTCTAACTCAGTTATATAATCTTGATTTAAATCTATAGTCGAATTTGAATAGTTAAAATCACTAGTTTCTGTTACTCTGTACCCAGAATCAAACCCTACGTTTCCTGTAGCATTTGTATTTATAATTTGAAGATCTAATGCTCCATTATTGTATTTTCCTTTTCTAACAAATACTGTTGGAGGAGTTGATAATTGGTAACCCGAAATTGCTTTTTCTGCATCCAATAAAATTAAAACTTCTTCTGCTAAGCTATATAAATCGTCTATCGAATCTGACCAGATTTGGAAGTTGTAAAAGGTTACGTTTTCTTCGTATAAATCTAAATTCCAGTGACTCTCAATAGCAAAGTTAGCATCGTTATTAGCTAGTTTAGCTGATAAGCTTAATACGTATTCAAAACTTCCGTCTACATTTTTTATAATTGATTTTATAAAAGGTTGACCATTAATATCCATGGTTGAAACCGAAATTAATTCGCCTCCTAATAATCTATCGCAAATATATTTTGTATGTTCATAAACTCCGTTTTCAGTTTTTAAAGCTAATACAGAAGCTATTGAAGCATTATTTTGCATATAGTCTACAGAGTATACTTCTGTTGCATTAGTAATATTTAATAAATCTTGTGGTGTTGAGTCTACTGCATAATCTTCGTTAATAGTTGTTAACGGTACAAAATCTTGTAATTGAAAAGTGGTATTAGATGCTGCTCTATTTACAGATGTATTACTAGTATCTTTAGTGACTCTTTTTGCTGACTTTTGATCAAATTTATAACTATTTTTAGCACGATTGAAGTTACGTTTGTTAATAGCTTCAGATAATCTTCCATTACTTTCTAAACCACCATCATTAGCTGTTGTTGGTGCCGGAATTACTGCACAACTACCAAATCCTGAACAAGAAGGATCATCACAATCAATCAATCCATCACCATCATCATCAATACCATTATCGCAAATTTCTTGTAATACAGGAGCTGTTGGACAACGTGCACCATCGTTACTAGCGCTTGATGGTCCAAAAGCAAATAAGTTAGAACTCATCTGACTTGAAGGGGTCAAGTCTTGTACACTTTGGATGACATATATTGTTCCTGTTTGGTTAGCAGACACATAAAAACGTCCGTCAGCATCAAAATAGACTGCTCCATAAGTGTATTTTAATCCAGCTAAAATTGGTACTTCACCTAAACTCTCAACAACATTTGTTGTTGGATTAATTCTATATAATATATTGCTATTTTTTTCTACTGCATATAAGTTTCCGTCTACTGCATTAAAAGCCCAATCATGTATACTTATATTTTGTGATAACGTTTCGGTAGATAAATACTGAGTATATGTTGGTGAGTTTGGATTTAAATCTACTTTAAAGTAAGTTGTACCACCTGCCTTAAAATAATATATACCGTCAGGACTTATATCTCCAACATATTTATTACCTGTAGTTAACTCTGGAATAATAAATGAAGTTGTTTGAAAGTCTTTACCAATTCTAACTATAGTATTAGAAGGTGTGCTTAAATATCCCCAAATAAAACCATCTGCAGGATTATAAGCTGCTGCGTTTATATTTCCAGAAGTAATATCTTCTGCTGCAAGAAAAGAGTTACCGGAAGCTAAATCTATTGCATATACATCATTGTATTGAAATAAATAAGCACTATAATCACAATTAAAAGGAATGTTTTGTCCTGTAACAGAAAAACTTAAAAGCAATATAGCTATCGCTGTAAGTTTTTGTATAAAGGTAGGTAAAGTTCTTTTCATGATATTGGTTTTTTGTTACAATACAAATTTAGGTTAGATCTTGGCTTTTTTTTATGTTTTTCGATTAGTGCTTTACTAGTGTAGACGAATGGTAACTATTTATAGATAAGCTATTTAATTATTATATTTTGATGAAAATATTAGTAAAATAACGCTTACCAGAATTGTCTTTTTCACAAGCAATACCTAAGTCTGTTAATTCAGGATTTTCAATGTTTTGTCTATGACCATCACTATTTAACCAAGCGTTTACCAAAGCTTGAGCGTTAGTAAAACCATAGGCTACGTTTTCTGACACCGTTTTTGCATTGACTTGATTTTTTAAATGTTGTGATCTGCTGTAAAAGTTGTCGTGACTGGCTTCACCTTGATCAACCATATATTGGCTATGTGATATTGCGACTGCTGATGCATTGTCTAAAATATTTAAGCTGTTTAATCCTAAAGAAATTCGGTGAGCATTAAGCAACTCTACAACCTCATAATCTAAAGTTGAATAGGTTACATTTATGTTTTTAGTGTTTAATTCTTCTATTTGGGTTTCATCTTGTGAGGAACAAGACATTAAAAATGTGTTACATACTAACACGACTATTAATAATTTTTTCATCTTAATTGGATTAATTTGATGATAAAATTAAAAGTAATGTATGATTCAATTAGAGGTTTTCGATTAGCTCATTTTTAAGTGTAGACGAATGGTAGAAATATACAGTTAAACGATTTTTAATACCGTTAAACTGATTTTTTGTTAAATTTTAAGTGTAAAATGGTTATTAATGCTGAAATAAAAGCGCAAAAAAAACATAAAACACTTAAAAACAATATATTACAATAGATTTAATCGTTTCATTAACTCTGGTCTGTTTGAACGACTTACTGGTATTACATCTTTTTTTATAAGAACACTATTGTCTTCAATGTCAATGATTTTTTTAACATTAATAACATATGACCTATGTACTTTCAAGAATAAATCATCTGGTAGTTTTTCTACTATCTTTTTTAAAGTAGAATGTACGGTATAATTCTTGTCTTCTGTTTTTACTTGAATATAATCACCTTTAGCCTCGACTAAATAAATACTTGGAATATCTATTTTTATTAAACGTCTGTCAATGTTGACGTATAAATCGTTTCCTGAAGTGGCTTCTACTTTTTCTGCATTAACAGTGTTTTTTACAGTATTTTGTTTGGCCTCAGCCTTAACTATAGCTTTATCAAAACGTGCTTGAGTTATTGGTTTTACAAGGTAATCCACTATACAATCGTACTCAAAAGCTTGGATTGCAAAATTTGGGTCTGAAGTAGTTAATATTATTTTTGGAGGATTTTTAAGTGTTTCGATAAAATCAAAACCTGTAAAATCTGGCATATGAATATCTAAAAATATCAAATCAACTTTATTTTGATTTAAGTATTTTATGGCTTGCATTGCATTAGGAAAGTCTTCTAAAACATTTAAACTTGGCACATTTGAGCATAATTGAGAAATTATAATTCTAGCTGTAGCTTCGTCATCAATTACAATACAATTCATATATAATATTTAGAGGGTCTCTAGATATGATGTTATAGTGTCAAGTATAGATTCAAACTCATTTTTATAATCAAATTTACTTTCTAGTAAACTATTCTCATAATTTACAGCCACTTCATATCCTTTTTCAAGCCCTAAAATACTAATTTTATGTTTAAGTTTATGCACATTATCTGCTGCGAGTTTAAAATTTTTTGCATTATAATTATCAAAATATTCTTTTTGCTCTTCTGGAAACTCTTTTTTAATTACGTCTATTAACTGCTGTTTAAAAGAAGCATCTCCACCTGATAGGTTATCAATATAGGTTTGGTTTGGTTGTTCCATGATGTTATTTTTTTAATGTAAAATAAAATGTTGTTCCAATATTTACTTGAGATTGAAGCCATATTTTTCCTCCATATAATTCGACAATTTTTTTAACTATAGACAAACCAATTCCTGAAGAATCTGGTGAGTTTTCTAGCTTATTAAAGGTTTTAAAGATCTTATCAAAGTAAGAACTATCAATACCTTTTCCGTTATCTTTAATATAAAATTGCCAATATTGTTTTTGTTCTTCTACTCCAATTTCAATTAGTCCTTTGTCTTTATCATTATATTTAATAGCATTACCAATTAGGTTTTGAAATAGTTGTTGTAATCTATATTTATCTCCTTTAACAATTGGTAAATTAGGTTTTGTAATATTAATATGATTTGGTACCTGAATTATTTTTAGAACATTGTCTATTAAATTGTTTAAATCTACATCATAGACTTCAATCTGGTTTTTACCAATAGTTGAGTACTCTAAAATACCACTTATTAATTTTTCCATTTTGTCAACACTGTCTCTAATAAGCTTAAGTGTGTGTTTTCCATTATCATCAATAACAGATTGATAGTCTTGAGTAAACCAAGTGGTTAAGGCATCAATACTACGTAATGGCGATTTTAAATCATGAGAAACCATGTGTGCATAGTCACTTAACTCTTGGTTTTGATAGGCCAACTCGTTTAATAATTCTTGTTTTTGTTTATTTATTTGAACAATTTCTTTAGTTTGATTGTCAATAAAATCTACCAAATTAGATCCTGTAAGCTCTACATTTTCTTTGCTATCTTCTTCTGTTAAATTATAAAACTTTAAAGTATCAATAACACTTTTAAGTTTTTGAATGACTTCTTTTTGCTCTTCTGCTTCGTTTTGTAGCTTACGATTGGCTGTATATAACTCGTCTGAGCTAATAGACATGGCTCTTTGTATCATGTTTGACTGCTCGTCAAAATTATTATAAGAGCTATCTATTGCATTAAAAAACTGAGTTAGTTCCTTATTGTTTTTTAAATCTTCACTTAAATATTTACGAATTTGTCTTTTTAATAGCGAATTCATTATTCACTAATTAATGTTATGGTCATGGTTTGATTGTGCAACTGACATGCTACTTCTCCATGAAAAGGTGCAATTTCTCCGTAGGAATAAAAACCACTAATTACAGTGTCTTTACCTATTACTTCTATAACTTCTTCAATTTCTTCTTCTACACGCTGATCTAATACCAATTTACGACCAATACAACTTACCAATAATGCTAATTCTGGTTTATTCTGTCTATGCTCTAACGCCTGTTTTGCAGCTTGCTCAGAAGCATTTGCAATATTATCTACGTTAGTCATCATTAATTGTACTTTAGAGTTTTCTTTAATGTCACCAGCTAAAACCACAGCATTTTCAGCTTCGTCAATGTTTAAAATAGATCTAACAATTGACTGGTTTTCGCCTTCAGACGTAACATTTAATGGATATAATAGTGCTGCTCCTGGTAAGTCTTTAGCTTTTTCGCCTAAATAGGTTTTATATAAATTTAAAGCTGGCTGTCCATCTAATTCATATAAAATATTGTCTTTAGATCTAGTAACTGTGCGCTCTGGACCAAAAGGTGTCCAGCCACCATGTATTGAAAATGATATCTCTAGTGTATCTCCATAAAAGCCAATTGCAACTAGCTCGCCTTCTTTTGGATTTTCGTTGTAAGAGGCTAATGTTTTTTCAAAACGCGCATCATCACCACATAATCCACCTGTTATAAGCAAATTGTCTTCGGTAGATGCACTCATCCCTTTAGTTAATTGGCTACCATTAATAAAACTTCCTTCAGAGACAACTAAAACATACTTTAAATTGTCTTGTGGTAATTGTTTTATTAGATCATTACCTGTTTTAAAACTATCTAAATTTGTATTTAAAACATTACTAGTTTTAATTTGAAACGTACTTTTTTCAAATTCTATGGCAGTTACTGTAATACTTTCTTCGTTAACTGTATTAGAAGAAATCTCTGCGCATGCAGATCCAAAAACAATGTGACCATCCGGAAACTTAGCCTTTAAATCTTGATAAATTGTAGTATCTTCCAACAAGTACCTGTTACCAAACACTAAAACCAAAGGTGCTTTTAACTCTTGATTTTCAACAACATATTGCCAATCTTTATTTTTATGTTTAACTAACTGTACTGTTTTCATGTCTTACTTTTTTAATGTAAAGTGAAAGGTTGTGCCTACTTTTGGTTCGCTTTCTAACCAAATTTCTCCTTCATGTAAATCCACAATTTTTTTAACTATGGATAATCCTATTCCTGTGGAGTCTTTACTTTTATTTAATGAATGAAATATTTTGAAAATTTTGTCGTGAAACTTTTTTTCAATACCCATTCCGTTATCTTGAATTGAAAACTCATAATGCGTTGGTAAATCAACTACATTAATTTGTATTAACCCTTCAGGCTTATCTATAAACTTAACTGCATTACTAATTAAGTTCTGAAATAACTGTTGTAATTTAGTTTTGTCTCCTTTAATTATAGGTAAGGGGTTTAAAACTTTTATATTAATGTGTTCTGGCACATATAGAATTTGGCATAAATCCAATACCATATTATTAATATTTACATCTGCTTGAGGTGATGTTTGTGCACCAACACTAGAATAATTAAGTACATCTGTAATTAATTGTTCCATTTTTTCAAGAGTCGTTTCAATAAGTGCAAAATTTTGAAGACTTACGTCGTCTAGCTTTCCTTGGTTATCTTCTTTTAACCAACTGACCAATGCGTTTATACTTCGTAATGGAGACTTTAAATCGTGTGATACGATGTGAGCATATTCTTGCAACTCATCATTACTTTTTTCTAGCTTAGTTAATAATTTTTCTTTTTGATTTTGAAGTGTTTTAAAATCGGTAATATCTAATGTTACAGCAATAGACCCTATTTGTTTACCTTCTATATCATAATTTGGGGCACCACTAACTAACCAATGTCTGTCATCTCCTGCTTTAGTTTGCACCTTAATTTCATAAGAATTTGACTCACCTTTAACACGTTTTCTTTTTTCTTCTTCTATTAATTCTGCTTCTTCATTATCTAATGTAAAAACGTCTTTTGCTTCAAAACCAATAAGTTGCTCTTGATTATATCCTGACATATCAGAAAAACTCTGATTTATCATTATAATTTTACCCTCCAAATTTATTTCTATAAGCCCTAAATTCATGTTAGCAATAATATTGCTATACTTTAATCTTTCGGCTTCTATACTTTTTTTATATTTATTCTGGATGGTTATATCTCTAACAATACCTTGTACAGCAACAGCTATATCATTATCATAAATCAAACTAGAGTTAATATGTACTAACTTTTGCTGTTTATCTCTAGTAGTAATATTAACTTGAAAATCTGTTGAAGCCCCTTCTTTTAGCATACCTTTAAACCAAGATTGTACTTTATCTTTCTCTTTAAGATCAAGCATTTCTAAAAGATTAAAATCTTCATTAGCATCTTCAAACCCTAAAAGCGTTACAGCAGAATCATTCATTTTTAAAATGTTTCCCCATAAATCTGTGATAACGTAAGCATCAACAATGTTTTCAAAAACACCTTGTAATTGTGAGTCTGCTTGAGTTAATGAGGTTTCTAAATGAAAGTTGGTTTCTTTTAATTTTTGATTAGTTTCAAAAAGTTCTCTTGATTTTTCTTCAAGAATTTTCTCAGCTGCTTTTCTAGCAGCCTTTTCTCTTTTTAAAGCGCGTTGTAGTATCTCTACTTGGTTTTGACTCATTAGTTTTTGTGAATAACAAATCTTACTTCAGTTCCGTCTTCTTTAATTTTTTCTAATTCTATTTTTGCTGTTGCATTAAAATGCTCGAAAGTTTTGTTCATCAACCCTAAACCAAAATGATGCATTGCACGACTTGACTTGTAAATAACTGTTAAGTCGTTTTCAGACTTGTTTTCTACAACAAATGTTGGCAGTTCTGCATCTGGATAAATTTTTCTGACCTCAACATGAATGTGGTTTTCAATAGACGAAATCATCTCTATTGGGTCTTTATACGTAGCTAATAAACCAGGGTAACTTACTTCAATTACACCAAAAAAGTGCTCTGCATATACTAATAACAAATCATCTATAGAGATACCTGTATTAGCACTAAGGTGTTGTAATAATTGTAACATTTCAGAAAAACTGTATGTCCCAACAGCTGTGTATGCTCCTCCAGATTCTAGATCTGAGCTTGATATAATATTATCAACCATTTCTAGTCCAAACTTATCTTCTACTAGTTCTAAAAATTCTGTAAAAACAATTCCTTTCATAATTAAACTACAATTAATTCATTTACACTCCAATATGCTAATAATTTTTCAATTTTACTAACGTAATCTTCGTATTTTAATGGTTTTATAACATAACCTGCAACACCTATTTTATAACATTCTAATAAATCCTTTTGATTGTTAGACGTTGTTAATATGATAGTAGGAATGTATTTTAAAACATCATCTTTTTTAAGAATACCTAAAAACTCAATACCATTAATTTTAGGCATATTTAAGTCTAATAATATAATGTCTGGTAGATTGTCTTTGTTTTCTAATAACTGAAGCGCTTCTTCACCATTATTAGCTTCAATAATTTCGTGATCTAATTGCAAAGCAGAAGTTGTACGATTTAACTTCATTTTTTCAATCATGTCATCTTCTATTAGGAGAATTTTAAGTTTTTTTTGCATTGCGAGGGTATTTTGACTATTAATTAAGGCCAAATCTAATATAATAAGTAAGTTTTACAACTAATTTTCGTTTAGACCGATTTTAAACAAGGTGAATAACCTTTAAGTGTCGACGAATGGAAAAAGAGTCTTATTCTTTAAAAAATCGTATAGATTTTATAGTATTGGATTTTGCTTGGCGTTTAATTTTATTTAACTCTATTAGAAACTTTAGAGAAAATTTATTTAACTCTTTCTTACTCAGACGCATTTCTAAAAAAGATATAAATTCTAGTTGCTTTAAACTAGATTGTAATGTTTTATGATTATTAGTATTGAAAGCTTGTTTAGTCTTAACTTGCTTTGTAGGTTGTATCTTTTTTTTATTAAATAGACCTATAACTGTTAGTAAAAGAGGGAATTTCATGAATTTGATATGTTTTAACACCTCAAAAATAACATTATAAAACCTTGATCATTAAAGCTTTCTATACTTACACTATTTACTTCGGTTAATTGCACATATCTGTCGGTAAGCTTAACTGTTAATGTAGTTTTTCTCGCATTTTTTTGGTCATGCCTTTAACTACCATGTCATAAGAGTGGTCTAAAAGCTTAGTAATTAGCTTTAAATCTAATTCAGATTGATGTAAGTAAATGGTATTCCAATGTTTTTTACTCATATGCCAACCAGCTTCAATACTTTGATAATCTTCACGAAGTTGGATAGCATATTCTGGGTCGCATTTTAGGTTAATTGACGCAAGTCCAGCTTCCCATTTTTTTAATGGCACTAGTGCAAACATTTTACCTAGTACTTTAAAAACTAATGTATCTTGATCAAATGGAAAATCTTCGGTAGATTTTGGTTTACTAAGACAATATGCTCTGAGTTGTTCTATATCCATTTTAAGAACAAATTACATCTACTTTTGTTGAGATGGTTTTGATTTACTAGAATATTTTTTAAGCATTCTATAATTCATGTTTTTTTCAGTGTCAGCTAACATCGGAATGTCTAAACTAACTAGGACTTCGTTAATGTATTGTAAAAATTTATTCATATCAATAGCTTTTTTTGGTTACAAACAAGTTATCAAATCACATTGTCACATATTATAAATGTAAGTAAATAAAATATTAAATCCGATAAAACGCTAAAATAATCGACAAAATAATCTTATTTTAATTTTAAAGTATCTTTAGATTTGATTTTTAAAGCCGAGTAGTCTAGTGTCCAACCAATAGTTTGAACTATATTTTCAACAAGCAATAAAGACTCTAACGCTTCTTGCTTTGCCACATTATACAATCCACTTTCTGGTACTTTGTCAATAATATGCTGCTTAGCTTCTTCGCTTAGATTGGTTAAATCTGTAGCTTCAAACTTATTAAAATAACCATCTTTTTTATCGTAGTAATTTATATTGGTTTCGATTGACAATATTTCTGGCTGCGGAAAATGACTTATAGTTACAGTCTTTTTTTTAGGGTTCGAGGTTAATTCAATTTTATTAAAATCATAACCAACATAAGCTTTAGCATTAATAACAACCAGCGCTTTTTTCTTACTAGACACTAATTTTAAAAACCGCTCTTTAACATCTTCATAATGATAGATTTCGGCAAAATCACCTTCTACAGTAATAAATTTGCAGACTTTTTTTATTTTATCTAATAAAATTATAGATTGTGCAGAGACCTTTTTTTTGGACTGAAAATATCCGTATAAAGTATAAGCACCTAAGGCTAAAATACCACCAACGACTAGTGTAAAAAATGTTTCCATCTATTATTCTATTTTATATAAAATGGGTTTACTTGGTGTTGCATCGTTTTGTATTGGTGCAATCTGAAGGTTTAATATATATTTACCGTCTTTAACTTTATTTGGCACATAAATAAACTCTGTTATAGTTGCATTTTTCCTGAGTTTACCATTAAAATCCCAAAATGCTTTATGTGCTAACAACTTACCTTCATCCTTTTCTTTATCGACACTTGGTAAATCTATAAGTAAATGCTTTACGCCAATTTTTCGTATAAATGTTGCTGCATCTTCTGTTAAATAAGGCCAATTGGTATTAGAGTATTGTCTTGATTTTTTCTCTTTTGTATTAGGCATAGTCCTTATTATTAAGGCTTGCGGTTTACGTTGTTTTAATAAATATTGAAGCTGTGCTTTTGATATCACTTGGTCTTCGCCAATTAATTCTGGTGCAACCGAAATAACTTCTGATAAAAAGAAAAATTGCTTTAAGCATTTATTTACACTATAAAATTGCTCTGTAATATGACCAACACATTCTGTATGAGTACCATGTGCATGTGGATTAAATTGAATGGTATTAAAGTTGATTGATGCACCTTCCTTTACACTAGCTGTCCAGTCATTAATAACTACAGGTTCTATTTTAGGCTCATCAATATACCATGCATTAGCATTGCTTTTGGATGCACGAAGTGGCATTGAAATATCTAAAGGTTGAGCTAAATTTACTGTGTATTTTTTAGTGTTTATGGTTATTGTGGTTATCATTTAAGCGTCTTGTGTTTTTTAATTTTAGGTTGCTATAAGTTAAAAATAAAAACATATAAAACCAATGCTAAAAAGTTATAATTACCTTAATTTAAATAAATCTGAAGCAATTCCGTCGCTTAAAAACTTTCCTTTTTGTGTTGTTTTTAAGCTATTATCCACAATACATAGCATTTGGTTATTTATGTACTGATTAGCTTGTTGCAACAAGTATTCCAAAAATGATTCTCCAAACTGTTTTTTGACTTCAGTTAATGAAACTCCCCAAATGGTACGCAAACCAGTCATAATAAACTCGTTATATTTATCATTTTTAGTTAAAATTTCAATTTCTAAAGGAAGTTGATCTTGGTTAATCTTTTTGATATAAATGGTGTTATTTTTAACATTCCATGCACGTTGCTTACCATTAAAACTGTGTGCAGAAGGCCCAATTCCTAAATAGGACTTACCTAACCAGTAAGCGCTATTATTTTTGCTATAATATCCTTTTTTAGCAAAATTGGACAACTCATAATGTTCAAAACCTGCTTGATTTAGCTGGTCTATTAAAATATGAAACTGGTCATGAGCTAGATCATCGTCAACATTATCAATAATTCCTTTTTTAATAAAACTAGCCAACGCTGTTTTAGGCTCTACAGTTAGAGCGTAACTAGAAATGTGAGGAATACCAAAACTTAAAGCAGTTTGGATATTTTCCAACCATTCTTGATTAGTACTGTTTGGAATACCATAAATTAAGTCCAAACTTATATTATCAAAATATTGAGTTGCGGTTTCAAGACAACGCTTAGCTTCAATAGCATTGTGCGCACGATTCATTAGTTTTAAATCTTTTTCATGAAACGATTGTACACCAATACTAAGTCTATTAATCCCTATTTTTTTAAATTCTTCAAATTTAGTTTTATACAACGACTGTACTTCTGATATACTTAATGCGTCAATATTATTGATAATTAAATCGTCAGGATTAGCCTCTAATGTTATTTCTGGATGATCAGTGACTTTATAATTTAAATAAACACTATCTATTAAATATTGCAACTCATTTGTAGACAAAACACTTGGTGTACCTCCTCCAAAATATATGGTTTCAATTGTAGTGTCTTTAAATTCGTCTTTACGTAATTGTAATTCTTTCGCTAAAGCGAAAACCAATTGATCTTTCTTTTTTAATGACGTCGAAAAATGAAAATCACAATAATGACAAGCTTGTTTGCAAAACGGTATATGTATGTATATTCCTGACATATTATTCAGTTATTAACTGTAAAAACAATTATTACTACTTTTTTACACGCTTTTCATTCTGTTTAACAAAACTTGCCCAACCAGAATAACTTTTACCAATTTCTACACGACCTTGATTATAAAAATGACATACAGCTGCACCAAGTCCATCCATAGAATCTAGATTTTTTGGTAAGGTTTTAATACCTAACATACCTTGAAGCATTTTTGCAACCTGCTCCTTACTTGCGTTACCACTTCCTGTAATTGCCATTTTTATTTTTTTAGGTGCATACTCTGTAATTGGCACTTCACGACTTAATCCTGCAGCCATAGCAACACCTTGCGCACGACCTAACTTAAGCATACTTTGTACGTTTTTACCAAAAAAAGGCGCTTCAATAGCAATCTCGTCTGGATGATGTGTTTCAATCAACTCAATAGTACGTTCAAAAATAAGTTTCAGTTTTAGGTAATGGTCATCGTATTTTTTTAAGTCCAATTCGTTTAACTGTATTAAACTCATTTTTTTATTTACCACTTTTATTAACCCAAAACCCATGATGGTTGTACCTGGATCAATACCTAAAATTATTTGTTCTTTGCTCATTTAGTTACAAGTATAACATCCACTTAAAGACACAGCAATACCTACACTAACGGTTAATAAGTTTCCGTTAAAGGATCCAAACCCTTCCGTAATTGGATCAAAATCTTTAGCAAAACCATAAATGTAAGATGTATCTACAAAAGCTGAAACACTCCTACTTATTCCATAATGAAATTCTAGTCCAGCCATTCCGTTTAAAAACGCTGTTTTATTATCTCCATAATCACCTAATGGTTTAATCATAGAGTAACCTGGTCCAGCATGAAAGACAACTCCTGTATCAATAGGTAAAAAACTAAAAAAACGTGTTGCATCATAAACAAATTGTAAATTAATACGAGAGTAATTGGTTTTAAATTCTGGTGTGTTATTTGCATTAGCAAAACGGTTGTATCCAAAATCTAATTTTGCTCCTAATTGAGGGGTAAACATACGTTGAACCCCTAAATTTATAGAAGGAAAATTAATACTATTAGCTTCAAAAGGTGTAACCAAACCACTTTGAGATGGACTGTTAATACCTAAAGCCATTAAAGCTTTCCATTTACTAGTTTCAATTTGTGCACTTGAAGTTGTTACTGCTAAAACAGTAATTACAATAATACAATAGTGTTTAATAGTAGATAACATTGTGTAATATTTAGTTTAATTTGCAAGCCTCAACTTTGCCCAACTAATAATGTGTTTTAGCTTGCCTTACAAAACTAAACAATTCTTTGTTGTACTTATTAAATTAAGTATAGTTGTTGGTGCTTTTTATTTTATTTATCATAAAATCACATATAATGACAACTTAGATTTTAATGGTTTTGTGCTTTTTTTGAAACAAAACCGTTTATTTACAGTCAAAAATGGTCTAATACTACTTGGTTTATCGTTTTTAAATTGGTTTTTAGAAATCAAAAAATGGCAATTTTTAGTCTCAAATCTAAAAAAACTTAGCTTTTTACAAGCTAAAGCACAAAGTTTAGGATCTTTAACAGCATCATTAATAACACCAAATCGTATTGGAGAGTATGGTGCAAAAGCCATGTATTACAAAAAATCACAACGTAAACAGGTTGTATTTATTAATTTAATAGGCAACCTAATGCAACTTAGCATTACTATTTTAGTAGGTAGTATTGGGTTAATTCTATTTTATAAAAATCACACTATATCACTTGATTATTTTAATGTTGTTAAAGGCCTATTAATACTACTAACCTTTAGTTTTTTTGTTTTCTTTATATTACAACAAACAAAGTATCGACTACAAAAAATTGATTTAATAAAGATTAAAAATAAATTAACCGATTTAGGATTAAAACATAGCCTTGTTGGCTTGACATTATCCTTATTACGATATTTGATATTCTCGTTTCAGTTTTACTATATTTTAAAACTTTTTAATGTGAATTTAGACTACTTGCAAGCCATGACCATAATATCAAGCATGTATTTATTAGCTTCAATCATACCAACAATTTCAGTTTTTGATGTTGTTATAAAAGGAAGTATTGCCTTATACTTATTCGGTTTGGTTAATGTAGCCCAATTACCCGTTTTAAGTTGCATACTTTTAATGTGGATCTTAAATTTTGCAATTCCAAGTCTTGTTGGTTGTTATTATGTTTTAAAATTCGATTTAATTAAAAACTAATGGTTGTAACATTTATAATTATAATATGCCTTTATCTATTATTAATAGTCAGTCTTATTATTGGTTTTGATGCCATAAAAACAGAAACTATTACTAACCAAAACCCCAAAACCGCATTTACTGTTATTATTCCTTTTAGAAATGAGGCCCAAAATTTACCAAACTTAATAAACTCCATATTACAATTACAATATCCAAAACACTTATTTGAAATTATTTTGGTAGATGACGACTCAGAAGACGCTTCGATCAATACCATTAATAACTACTTTAATTTAAAAGGTAATATAATTGATTATAAAATATTAAAAAACCAACGCCTAACACAATCACCAAAAAAAGATGCCATAACTTGCGCTATCAAACAGGCAAAATACGATTGGATTATTACTACAGATGCTGACTGTATTTTACCTAAACATTGGCTAACCAGTTTTGCTGATTTTATCCAACAGCATGCTGTTAAAATGGTTGCTGGACCTGTAACTTACCACTATAACAAATCACTTTTACATGCTTTTCAAACATTAGATTTTATTAGTCTTATAGGAGCAACTATTGGAGGATTTGGTATAAAAAAACCTTTTTTAAGTAATGGTGCAAATTTAGCTTATAAAAAAGATTTTTTTGAAACACTAAATGGTTTTAATGGAAACACAAACATTGCTAGTGGAGACGATATTTTTTTAATGGAAAAAGCATTACTAAACAACCCTAATACTGTTACATTTTTAAAAAACAAAAATGCTATAGTAATTACAAAGCCTTTGGATAATTTAAAAGATTTAATTGCGCAACGTGTACGCTGGGCAAGCAAAACCAGTAATTACAACAACACTTTTGCTAAACTAGTTGGTGTGTTGGTTTTATTTGCAAATGCCATTTTAATTATTGGATTAGTTATTGGTTTAATAAAGCAAATTAATTTTAAAACAGTTGGTATTTTATTTACACTAAAAAGCTGCGTAGATTTCATATTAATTTACAAAACCAGTCAATTTTTAAATAATAAAAACATATTGCATCATTTTTTATGGAGCTGTTTTATATATCCTTTTTTTAGTGTTTATATAGCGTTTACTTCTTTATTTACAACATACAAATGGAAAGGTCGTTCGTTTAAAAAATAGTGATTTAGGTTAAAAAATTCTACATTAGCAGTAAACCAATACATTAGATCATGAAAACACTTACTTTATTACTTTGTTTACTAGTAACTACTTTAAGTTTTGCTCAAGACAACTTTACATATAATAATCAAACTATAGCACTTAAAACTGAGGTTGAAGGTGATTATGATTTACTTTGGAATACATTTGATGGTCAATTTAGATACTTTATAAAAGATAAATCTGAACAACTTATAGAGTTAACAAACACCAAACAAATTAATAATAATTATAATTTTGAATACAAAAACACTTTAAAATCTGCAACCAATCTTGATGCTTCAAAAACAAAATTCACCCTTTACAGTTTAAAAAAATATTTTAATCAAGCCAATGCAGCCAGTAACCCTAACTATACTTTTAAGGATAATAGCTTAAAATTAAAAACTAGATTAGGACTTTTTGGAGGATTAACAAACCATCCATTTGTATATAATCCGGATAATAATAAAGCAACTTATTTTGGAGCAGAACTAGAGTTTTTTGAAAGTAAAGCAATGCCAGTACATTCTGGTTTTTTAAATTTTAGAACGTCGTTAAAAACAAGCGATTTTGAATATAACTTAAATCAAATTGCTTTAGGTTATCGTTTTAGATTTATAAACAAAACAACTTTTAACATTTATGCACAAACTAAAATTGCAACTTATACAACCTCAAGTATAAAGTCTACTTATAAAGATCCAGAATCTCCTGAAAACGTTATTACTATTGAAAATAAAAGCAACAGGTTTGATGTGCCATTAATTTTTGGACTTGGTGCAGATTTTAAAATTGGAGCAGGTTTTGTAACTATAGTATATGATAGTTTATTTGCTGTTTTTCAAGAAAATGAAGATCAATTCCCTGTAGATTTTGCTATAGGTTATAAGTTTAATTTATAAAGTTTTAATTAACCTGAAGTACAATTGGCATTTTAAATTGTGTTTTAACTTGTTGACCACGTTTTACTGCTGGAAATATTTGAGGTAAACTATTTAAACTTTCAGTAATTGAAGCTTTTAGATCAGGAATCTCATGAATGGTTATACTATCAATTTCAATATCTTTAATAAGGAGTTCTCCTTTTTCAGAAATTAAAAAAGATAACATGATAGTATCCTTAACATCTTGATTAACAATGATAGTTTGATATTGTAATTGCTCCGATATATGATTAGCTAAAGTAGTTTCAAAACAATACTTAATATCTTGTTTGTCTTGAAATGAATCACATACTGAAAAACTAGGATAATTATCTACTTCGTTCCAATTGAAGGTTTTTAACTCTTCATTCAAAATAGCTTCAGGTGTGGTTTTTTTTACATTAAAATACTGGCAAGACACCAATATTAAAAGTAGTAAAGTCACAGCTATTTGTTTCATAATTAACTAATATAGCGGAAAAATACGACTTTTTAAAATGACTAAATCTTGTAATGTACTAATTTCTTTTTACAACAAATAAATTTGAGTAAGTATTACTGTCTTTTGTGATTTTTAAAACATAAACACCATCTTCCAATTTATCAACACTAATTGTTTCGTTTAAACCACCTTTAGTAAATTGTGTGTCGTATTGTTGTACCAAAACACCATTGGTCATATAAACAGCAATATTATATTGACCTTGTACTACTTGTTTAAAAGCTATATTTAATTTACTAACAGCTGGGTTTGGATATAGACTAATATTCTCTTTAGATAATGAGCTTACTGCCTGATCACAACATACTTCCTCTTGTACAACTTTAGTTGTTTTTGCGCCTAAAGTGATGGTTTTTATTAGTGTTTTTTCGTCTCTTAAAATAGTAAACCTTACAGCATCAAAAGGCTGATAAGCTTTAACCGCTTTGATAGCATCACCACGTCTATTAACCTCTAGACCGTCTACAGCTAAAACTAAGTCATAAGGTTGCAAACCATTGCTTGCTGCTGCTGTATCATCAATAACTTTCATTATAATAACACCTTTATCTATTTTACTTTCTTTATCACAAGGACTTCCAAATTGCACTCCTAAAAAGGCAGTTTCGTAAACAATTTTATCAATCGTGCATGTGTTTTTGCATTGCTGTGTTGTCTGGGCCTCTAAGAAACTAACAACAGATAATAAAAGTATAAATAAAGGTAAAGCTCTTTTCATATAAAGGTATTTTAATAATCTTTATCAAGATATAGTATTTTTTAGAGAAATTAAATATTTGTTCAAAAAAACTAGACTTTATAGATTAAATAAAATATTTTACAGTTAAACTACAAAAAAACCAAAGCAAGGCTTTGACTTTTTTGTAGTTAGAGTACCATTAATATATTTTAAACTTGATTGGTAAGGCATAATTAACACTAACTGGCTGACCATTTAAAGTTGCTGGAATTAGTTTGGGTAAGTCATTAATTACTCTAATAGCTTCCGACTCTATATCCTCATGCGGAGCTCTAGCCTTAATAATTTCTACATCTCCTTTTGAAGTAATTTTAAACTGAACAATAACCCTATATACATCTTCAGTTAGACCATACACCTTGGCATTATCCATAGTTTTGGTTTCGATAACTTACTCTTCTTTTTGATTTGTAGACTGATCGTTAGAACATGAGACATAAACTAACAATGCTAAAAGCATAGGTATTAAAAATAAATAAAGCAACATCGAGGAATGTTGCTTTATTAAGTGTGTAAATGTAAAAAATGCTATTAATCAAACAAGAAGTTTGTTTGGGAATAATATTAACTTATACTAAAAGTTATATTCAAATATAGAGAATATAAAAGTTAGTCATTATGGCTAAAACCACAAGGTGGTTGTGGTAAAAACCACATGTTTCAATAATAACTTAAGCTATAGGTGTTTTTAGCAGAGAAAAAAAAATAAAATTTTAACATTACGGCTTATATATAGCCTTTATCCTTAGCAATTGCTATTAAAGTTTCGTCTTTTCCGTCATCAACTATAAACAAATCTTTAAGGTTTTTTTTACGTTTTTCAATAGCACTTAAAGTAATTCCAAGATGTCCAACGAGGTCTTTGGTTTTGACTCCCAAAGATAAAAAATGAAGCATTTTATGGTTTATTTCATCAACTTCAATTGGATTAAAAATACTACGCTTAATCACATTTGTAATTGTACCAGTGTAAAATGGTGGATTATTCTGAATTGCATCAAAAGCACTAGCTAACTCACTAGAGGTTAAATCGCTTTTGATTAAAAAACCTTCAGGATTAATAGACCTAATAATGCTATGGATTCTGTACACCTCGTTAAACATAGTTAAAATTACAACTTTGGCTTCTGGTTGTACTTGTTTAATATACTTAGCTAAATCTTCTCCTGATTTATAAATACCATCTTGAGAAGCAGGAATGCTAATATCAAAAAAATAAATATTGTAAGGTTTACCCATACTTCTTGATTTTTTTATTGCATCTAAAGCTGAGTCACAGTCTGTTGCTATGTCTATATCTAGTGTTTGATTTGGTTTTTTATTAGCTAATAATGTATGTTGGTAGCCTTCAATAATCATTGGATGATCGTCTACCATTAAAATTCTTAATGTGTTATTTTCCATAGGTTAATGACTTGATACTATGACATTGATAGTTATTGTCGTTCCTTTATTAATTTTACTTTCTATCTTTAACTTACCGTTAATCTCTTTTATTCTGGAATCTAAATTTTTTAAGCCAATTCCTTTTCTAGACTTGTTTAAATCAAATCCAGATCCATTATCTGAAACAGTTAAAGTTAATAGATTTTTTTCATACTTAAATGAAATATTTACCAATGTTGCATTGGCATGTTTATAAGTATTTTGCATTGTTTCTTGCAAAATACGATATAAATGAATTTTGATTTTATTATTTAAAGACTCCCAATTAATATCATCCTGAATATCAAGCCTATAATTAATATTATAAGCTGTCATTTGGGTTTCAACTAATGCGGTAATAATATCAAGAAAACCTGCTTGATGAATGAATTCCGAGTTTAACTCGTGCGATACTTTTCTTATTTCTTCTTCAATATTTTTTAATTCGGAAATATAGTAACCTCTTTTTTTTGTTGCTGCGTCTGTTTTACTAATATTTAATCCATCTAAACTTAATCTTACACCAAACAATTTACCAAGAATACCATCATGTATATCTTTTGAAATTCTATTTTTTTCTAAACTTTTAGCCTCATCAATTTTATTTTGTTGAGATAACATAAGGTTATAAATTTCTTCATTAGCCTCTTGTTGTTGACGCTCTAACTGTAATTCTTTATTTTTTTCACGTTGAGTTTTTAATATATATAAAAAGAATAAAACGACCAATAAACTAATAGAGGTAATTAACAACCACAAACGCTCTCTTGACATTTGCTTATTTTCTTGTTTGATTTCGTCGGTTTCAAAATCAATTCGCATGAATTTATTTCTATTTGCTCTTTCAGCTAATATCAAACTATCATTAAGTTTAATATGCTCATACAAATACTGTTTTGAAGCTTCACCAGTTTCAATTTTAGATTTTAAAACAAGTGCTTTTAATATTGTTTTATTATTGCTTAGCTCCTTACCTAATTTGTAGCCAATATTTGCATAATGGTTAGCAGAATCTAAAATATTTCTAGATTTAAAATATTCAGCAAAATTTACAGAAACGGTCTGTTTAACATCTATATCTGAAACAGAATTACAAATACTGTAAGATTGCCTGAACAAAGATTCTATTTCATTATCATTAGATTCACCTCTTAAAAACCTAGAATAAGCTAACTCATTTACAATGTATGCATAAGTTGTAGGATCTTCATTTAATAATTTAGTGTCTTTAATAATTTGTTTACATTTTGCAATCGCTAAATTATAATCCCCTTTTTTACGATACGTAGAAGCAATATTTACATTGGAATAAATTTTATAATAATATATATCATCAGAACTTAAATATAACCTTGCCTTAGTTGTATTTATACTTTTTATAGCCTTTTTATGAAAATCTATTGAATTATCGTATTGGTGTAGTTCACCTGTAATTATTCCAATAGTATTATACAACGACCATTGTGTATCCAGATTATAAGCGTTTATTGGTAGTTTTTTAACCAACTCAATTGCTTTTATTACATTGTTTTGGGCACCTATATAATCTCTTTCAGCTTCTTGCAGGTTTGCCATATTAAGCAATACAGCTGCCTGAAGCTTATAATCTTTTAATTTATCATATTGTTTAGCTGCATTAAAGTAATAAAAATAGGCACTATCAATTTTTTGCAATCCATAATAAGCATACCCCAAATTATAATTGGCATTTGCAACTGATAAAGTATCATCAATTTCATAAGCCAATTCTAAATTCTCAAAGTTTATATTTTTTAATTTCTCAAACTTTTGATTTACAATGTATAAATAAGATAAATTTTTATTACTATTTAATAATGTACTATCTACATCTAATTTAATAGATAGGTAAACTGCTTTTTCGGCATATTTAATCCTTTCAATATTCGAATAACCCTCATTTTTGGACAAAGCCCTATAATAGTATATTGAATCAGCCTGTTGCCCAAAACAAAAACAGGTTAATAATACAGCTAATAATAAAGTAAAATATTTATTCAATCTATTTCAAAAAAATGTTGCTGTCAAATTTATGATAAATAACATAAACTTATCCCTGAGTAGGAATCTTATTCTTTTTAATCCCACTTGTTGCTAATAATTTAACCTCAACTGGCTTTACTGTTGTTTCTGATGTTGCTGTC
>NZ_BCBW01000044.1:0-40270 GCF_001315805.1 Olleya sp. ITB9 | reverse complement strand
AAGAGTGTATTTAAATGTTAATTTTTGATTTTATATATATTGGTTATACTTGAATTTAATTAATAATAATTTATCTATTGTAGATGATAAACCATTGTATGATTTATTACACAAAAAAACGCAACAAATTATCTGACAACAGATTAACTTTAAAAAAATAAATTGAAGAAGATTTTTAAAGCTTAAAACAAATACTATAATAGACTTTAAAACTAACAAATAAATCGTTGAAGAGCAACTTATTAAGACGAAATGCCTTAAAACAAAAAAGCATCCCAATTTTCTTATAAGAAAAAAGGAAAGCTTTCCATCGGTTCAAGCTATTGACTAGCTTTCTACCAGTTTGATAGACTACTACATCTATCAAAACAACACAACTAAGTTTTATTGCCAAAAAAAGCTCCGAATGTATCGGAGCTTTTGACAATTTTTCGCGGTCTGGACGGGATTCGAACCCGCGACCTTCGCCGTGACAGGGCGACATTCTAACCAGCTGAACTACCAGACCGTTGCGTTATTGCGAGTGCAAAGATAGACTTCTTTATCAATGTGACAAACTTTTTTTTACTTTTTTTTAAATAAATTTTTGTCGCTCTATAAAATAAGTCGTCAAAACAGCGTTAAACGACTGGTTTACATCCGCTTCCACATATTTAATTTTATACTGTAAACATTTCATTTTTATCTCTTCAAAATAGCTTTTTACAGCATTTTCATAATTATCCTTAACTTGATCTGCATATAAATTCACAAAATCACCTGTTTCAACATCAATAAATCGTTTAGGCTTATTATTAAAATTAAAAGTTAACTCTTTATTCTTATCAAAAACGTGAAATAGCACGACTTCATGTTTATTATGATTTAAATGTCTTAGAGCTTCAAATAATTTATCATTTTCAGCAGATACTTGAAACATATCTGTAAATACAAAAATTAATGACCGTCTATGAATCTTTTCAGCAATCTGATGTAGATAAGCATAAGTCTCTGTTTGTTTTTGTACGGGTTTTGATTTTACAGCTTCTTCTAATTGATGTAAAAGCATATGATGATGACGATCACTACCCTTTTCTGGAGCATAAAAATCATATGTATCACTATAAATACTCAAGCCAATTGCATCTCGTTGTTTTTTTAACACATGCATTAGTGCTGCTGATGCTAATGCTGAGAAAGCTGCTTTATTTAACTTATCAATTGAAAAACTATCCATTTTTGGATAGTGCATAGAACTACTATTGTCTACTATAATATGACAACGCAAATTAGTCTCGTCATCATACCGTTTTGTGTACAACTTGTCTGTTTTAGCAAATAATTTCCAGTCGATATGTCTAGTAGACTCGCCTGGATTATATATTTTATGTTCTGCAAACTCGGCTGAAAACCCATGAAACGGACTTTTATGCATACCAGAAATAAATCCCTCGACCACTTGTTTTGCTAAGTGCTCGAGGTTTTTAAATCCTCCTGCTTTATTCAGTTCGTCTTGTAACTTCATTATTCTGTAATACCATCTACAATTCCGTATGCAACACTCTCATCGGCTCCCATCCAATGGTCACGATTAAAGTCTTTCATAACTTTATCATAGGTTTGATCACAGTTATCAGCTAATATTTTAGCACTTAATTCTTTTGTTTTTACAATTTCTTGAGCTGTAATTTCTATATCACTTGCTTGACCACGCGCTCCTCCACTTGGCTGGTGAATCATTACTCTTGCATGTGGTTGTATGAAACGTTTTCCTTTTGCTCCGACAGACAACAATATAGATCCCATTGATGCTGCTAAACCTGTACATACTGTTGACACATCACTTTTTAATCCTTTGATGCAGTCATACATTGCAAATCCTGAGGTAACGTATCCTCCAGGACTATTTATATATAAGGTAATATCTTTAGTCTCTAAACTATCTAAATATAACAATCTATCTATAACGTGCTTTGCAGATTTGTCGTCAACCATTCCCCAAAGAAATACTTTACGTTCTTCTAATAATTTGCTATCTATTGCGTCTTGAACTTTTACTGGTTTACTCATTTTTAATCTTTCTTTAATTTTATTCATCTAAAATAAAAAAAGGTTTGCCATTACAGCAAACCTTTTACCAATACTTTAATAAAATAGACCTATAATAAAGCGTCTATTGCGTCAGAGTATGCGTTTTTTGGTGCAACACCAACTTGACGACCTACTACTTCTCCATTTTGGAAAACTAATACTGTTGGTATGTTACGCACTCCGTATTTTGCTGCAAACTCTTGATTTGCGTCTACATCTACTTTTCCTACTACTGCTTTACCATCGTACTCTGTATTTAGTTCGTCAATGATTGGTCCAACCATACGACAAGGTCCACACCAAGCAGCCCAAAAATCGACTACTACTGGCTTATCGCTTTTTAATACTGTTTCTTCGAAATTTGCATCTGTGATTTCTAATGCCATAATATTTATATTTTAATTGTGTTTTACTACATGTTAATATGCAATATTAGTCAAAAATTTTGCCAAAGCTTACAAGCTTACAATTTGTTTTAACTATTGGTGTATTGTTTTGACTTATATTATACACAAGGTTTTAAGTCTAATTTACTGATTTATTAAATAATGTATTTGGTTTTCGTTTAAGATATTTAACAACTCATTAGTGACGTTAATTTTTTGTCTACGACTCATCATTGTTAATTTAATTTTATCTCTGTTATCGTACACTAAAAAAGTTAAAGCATGATTACCAGGATACATTGAGATTAACTCTTTAAGCTGCTTAATTTTATCTTCTTCAAGCTCTTTTATATTTAATTGAATCGATAATTTTTTGACATTTTTTTCTAAAACATCATGCAATAATTGGAAACTATTAAACTGCAACCTAGGGTCACTTTTTTTACCTGTATCACGATTAACCCATCCATCACGAACAAACGTTTTAACATGCACAAAGGTATTTTGAAGTAAAAATGGTCTGTGTTTTAAATAATCTTCACCAAATATTCTAAACTCATAAGAATCTGTGTAATCTTCAATAGTAAACATTGCCCAACCTTTTCCTTGCTTACTCACACGATGTTGCACATCTGTAACGACTCCACCAAAGGTGATTTCTTTATTAACATGAGGAGCTAAATCATGAAAATATGAAACAGTTCCACTACAAAATGATTTCATTTCTGTCCTAAAATCATCTAAAGGATGCCCAGAAATATAGACTCCTACAACTTCTCGTTCTCTTGATAATTTTTCCATTGTTCCCCAAGTGTCGCAATTTGGTATCTGAGGCTCTTCTATTTGCACTTCACTTTCTCCACCAAACAAACTGACTTGAGATGAATTTTCATTTTCTTGATGCTTTGCTCCATATTTTATAGCCTTTTCAAGAAAAGTTAGTTCGCTTCCATCCTTAAAAAAGTATTGAGCACGATGCGTATCACCCAGCTCGTCAAAACCTCCTGCTAGAGCAAGGTTTTCAAAAGCTTTTTTATTGGCTGCACGCAAATCTATACGTTTAGCTAAATCGAAAATAGAAGTATAAGGCCCATCTTCTTCTCTATTATTCACTATAGTCATTACTGCGCCATGACCAACCCCTTTAATGGCTCCCATACCAAAACGCACAGCATTATCTTTATTTACCGAAAACTTATAAAACGACTCATTTACATCTGGTCCAAGTACAGACAACTTCATACGTTTACATTCTTCCATGAAAAATGTAACCTGCTTGATGTCATTCATATTATTAGATAATACTGCAGCCATATATTCTGCTGGATAATGTGCTTTTAAATACGCTGTTTGATAAGCAATCCATGCATAACATGTTGAGTGGGATTTGTTAAAGGCATAACTTGCAAATGCTTCCCAATCTTTCCAAATTTTTTCTAGTTTTTTAGCATCATGTCCTTTAGAACTTGCTTGCTCAATAAACTTAGGTTTCATTTTATCAAGTACAGCAATTTGCTTTTTACCCATTGCTTTACGTAGTACATCGGCTTCACCTTTAGTAAAGTCTGCTAGCTTCTGTGACAAAAGCATTACCTGCTCTTGATAAACGGTAATACCATAGGTTTCTTTTAAGTACTCTTCCATTGCTGGTAAGTCATACTCAATATCTTCATCACCATGTTTTCTTCTAACAAAACTTGGTATGTATTCCATTGGACCAGGTCTGTACAAGGCATTCATGGCAATTAAATCATCAAAAACAGTTGGTTTTAAATCCTTAAGGTGTTTTTGCATTCCTGGTGATTCATACTGAAACACACCAACCGTTTCTCCTCTTTGGAATAACTCAAATGTTTTTACATCGTCAAGCGGAAAGTTTTCGGGATCTAATAAAATATCATGTTTTGCCTTAACAATTTTTACAGTATCCTTAATTAAGGTTAGGGTTTTTAGTCCTAAAAAGTCCATTTTAAGTAGACCTGCACTTTCTACTACCGAGTTATCAAATTGTGTAACGTATAAATCTGAATCTTTTGCCAAAGACACAGGTACGAATTTGGTAATATCATCTGGTGTAATAATTACACCACAAGCATGAATACCAGTGTTTCTTACAGAACCTTCTAAGGTTCTTGCTAAGTTTAAAGTTTCAGATTCTAATCCGCTACCTTCAGATATATTTAAAAGCTCGTTGATTTTTTCTAAATCTTCAGCTCTAAATTTTTGTGCTAATTCTTTTTCTGATAGTCCAAATATCTTTTTTAGTTTGGACATTGTTGGTATTAACTTGGCTATTCTGTCTGCGTCAAAAAGTGGTAAATCTAATACACGTGCTGTATCACGAATACTACTTTTAGCTGCCATAGTACCATAGGTAATAATTTGTGCAACTTGATTACTTCCGTATTTATCAATTACATAGTCCATAACACGACTACGACCTTCGTCATCAAAATCTATATCAATATCAGGCATACTGACACGATCTGGATTTAGGAAACGCTCAAAAAGTAAGTTATATAGTAATGGATCTATATTGGTAATCCATAAACAATAAGCAACTACAGATCCTGCTGCACTACCACGTCCTGGACCAACTGATACGTCCATTTTTCGGGCTTCACGAATAAAATCTTCTACAATTAGGAAATAACCTGGATATCCAGTATTCTCAATAACCTCAAGCTCAAAATCTAGACGCTCTGTAACTTCATCAGACAGTTCTTCACCATATCTTTTTTTAGCACCTTCGTAAGTAATATGTCTTAAAAATGCATTTTCACCACGCTTACCACCATCAATTTCATCTTCTTCATGTCTAAACTCGTCTGGAATATCAAACGCTGGTAATAATACATCTCTGGCAAGCTCAAATCCTTCAATTTTGTCAACTACTTCTTGGATATTTGTAATTGCTTCAGGAATATCCCTAAATAGGGCTTTCATTTCTTCTGAAGACTTAAAATAGTATTCTTGATTTGGTAAACCATAACGATAACCACGTCCTCGTCCTATAGGTGTCGCCTGTTTTTCGCCATCTTTTACACATAATAAAATATCGTGTGCATTAGCATCTTCCTGCTTACCATAATAGGTGTTATTTGTAGCAACAAGCTTTATGTTGTGTTGCTGTGCAAATTTTATTAAGGTTGGATTAACCCTGTTTTCGTCTTCTTGATTATGACGCATTATTTCTAGATACAAGTCGTCTTGAAATAATTCTTTCCACCATATTAAAGCTTCTTCTGCTTGACTTTCACCAACATTTAAAACTTTACTTGGTACTTCACCATATAAATTTCCTGTTAAACAGATTAAGTCTTCTTTGTATTGCTCTATTAATTTTTTGTCAATACGAGGCACATAATAAAACCCATTCACAAACGCATGCGATGACAGTTTAGCTAAGTTATGGTACCCATTTTTATTTTTTGCGATAAGCACAATTTGATACCCATTGTCTTTTCTGGTTTTATCTTGATGGTCTTCACACACAAAAAACTCACAACCTACAATTCCTTTAATTGGTTTTGCTTTTGGTGATTCGCCTCTTGCTTCAGCTTCATCTATTTTTGCCTTTATAGATTTATTATAGCCATTTACTGCTTTCACAAAATGAAATGCTCCCATCATATTTGCATGATCGGTTAAGGCTACAGCAGGCATATTTTGTTGCGCTGCTAAGTCTACCATTTCAGAAATACCAATGGTAGATTGTAGTACTGAAAACTGCGAGTGGTTATGCAAATGAACAAACTCGGCAGACTGAAGGTCTTTTATATTCTCTTTAATCTCTTCTGAAGAGACCTGATTAGTATTTTGTTTTTGTAATCTTGTTTGGATTTTTGCACTTTCCTTTTTAAGGTTAATATGCTTTAATCCTATTAGCTGGATGGTTTGTGGATTTTCTTTATTAAAATTTTCGAAATAATCCGGTTGAACGTCTAAAGCTTCTTTAGTATATTTTTTTAGACGAATTAGCTCTAAAAAACAACGTGTTGTTGCCTCAACATCTGCAGTTGCGTTGTGAGCTTCTGCAAAAGGTTGATTAAATAAATACTCATGTAACTCGGTTAACGTTGGTAATTTAAATTTACCATAACGACCACCAGGTATTTGACACAAATTAGCAGTATCTTCTGTACAAGTATCTAAAACAGGAAGTTCTTGCAAAGGGTTGTCTACACTTTGACGCACAAACTCGGCTCCCATAATATTTAAATCAAACTTTACGTTTTGACCGACTACAAATTTGGTTTTACTAAGTGCTATATTAAATTTTTCTAATACTTCTGCTAATGGCACACCTTGTTCTTCTGCCAACTCAGTAGAAATACCATGTATTTTTTCGGCATCATAAGGGATGTTAAAGCCTTCTGGTTGTACTAAATAATCTTGATGTTCTATACAATTACCCATCTCATCATGTAATTGCCAAGCTATTTGTATACATCTTGGCCAGTTGTCGGTATCCGTAATTGGTGCGTCCCAACGTTTAGGTAATCCTGTGGTTTCAGTATCAAATATTAAATACATGTAGTGTTTTATTTTGAAGTTTTAGGTAAAAAATACGAGCATGTAAAAGTACGTAGAAATATTAATTTTTTAATCTCTGAAACTAAAAAACAACGCATAAAAAAAGTCAGCACAATGTGCTGACTTTTCAAACTACTATCTATCCAATTATGACACTAACTCTTCGTGTACTTTTTCGGTGTTAATTGCTGCCTGAATGGCATTGCGATGTTTTAAAATTAGATTATCTATCGTTGGTGGTAAGTTGTTTTCTTTCATTAGTTTATCATATTCTTCTAAACTAGCTTCTTCACCTCTAATAGCTTCTTCTAATACTGACTCTTCATTATTAGATGTAAAAGTTGATTTTAAACTCATCCAATTACGATGCATTGTGCCTTTGAAACTTCCTGACTCTTCTGGAATTTGACCGTATCTTAATATTTCGGTTCTTAATTCTTTAGCAAACTCGCTACGCTCTGATGCTCTTCGTTTGAAAAACATTTTTAGATCATTACTGTCCACATTATCAATTGCATTAAGGTACCCTTTTTCGGCATCATAATTTTTAACTAATAACTCGTTTAACTTATTTGAAATTTCTTCACTGTAACTCATTGTATCTTTTATCATTTTAAATTTCAATAACTTTTTTTAAGATGCTTATTGTTTCACATCTGCTATACCAATATACAGCGTATTATAGCGCAAACAAAGGCATTTAACAGGGTTTAAGATAGATTAAGAGTATTTAACAAAAAAAAGCCAACACTTTCGTGTTGGCTTTTAGTTTATCTTAACATATAGTTTAGTTTGTACAGTCGCCCAAACCATTAATTTGTGCTTGTATAGATCCATCTGGATCACCACATTGTTGCAATTTAACTTCTAAAGACGTTTTGTAAGCATTACATAACTGTGTGTATTGCTCAGCTGAAGCAGTATCTTCATTACTTTCAAAATTAGTTTCTGTTGTTGCTGCTACTGCAATCGCATTAAGACAAGCCTGAGTCTCTCCTGTTGGACTATCTACTACATTGACATTTAATATAGGTACATTATAAAAGTAACCTCTATTAAAGTTTTCTGAATCTAATCCACTACTATCAAATGCATGAAATGTAAACGTTCCGGATACGGTTCTTTCTATATCATTAAACTCGGTTACAATAATAGTTCCTTCAGAAGGATAAATTTGCACACTAGGATCTGGAATGTTATTAGTTGTAAACACCTTACCTAAACCGTCATCAAATGTTGCTACAGATGTTGTATTACCTAATTGGTAGGTCCCTTCTGTTGCTTGAATTGCTTTTAAATTAACAACCTGCGCGCCTTTAACACCTATAATCGTTAAATTACCATTTACTTCTACATTAGCTCTAAACGAACTTGCTTCCCACAATACGCCATCATTATATCCGATTAATGCAGGACTATTAAAAACTAAATCTTCATTACAAGAAAGTAATGTTACTATTGAAACCAGGAGGAGTGTTATTTTTTTCATGTTTTAGCGATTTATGGAAATTCAAAAATATAATAATTTATTATATATAACAGATTTACATTAAAAACTTGATAATTAAAAAATTATAGTATCTTTGCGCACTTATTAATAATAGAGGTCGAGAACCTTACAAATTAATTATTTATGCCAGTAAAAATTAGATTACAGAGACACGGTAAGAAAGGAAAACCTTACTATTGGATCGTTGCAGCAGATTCAAGAGCCAAAAGAGATGGTAAATACCTAGAAAAATTAGGTGCTTACAATCCAAACACTAACCCAGCAACAATTGATTTAAATGTTGATGGAGCAGTACAATGGTTACAAAATGGTGCACAACCAACTGACACAGCAAAAGCTATTTTGTCTTACAAAGGAGCAATGTTAAAAAATCACCTAGCAGGTGGAGTTAGAAAAGGAGCTTTAACACAAGAGCAAGCAGACGCTAAGTTTGATGCGTGGGTTGAAGAAAAAGCTAGCAAAGTAGATGCTAAAAAAGATGGTTTAGCAAAAGCTGATGCTGATGCTAAAGCAAAAGCTTTTGAAGCAGAAAAAGCAGCAAACGAAGCTAGAATTGCAGCAGCAACTCCAGCAGTTGAAGAAGCAGCAGATGATGCTACAGCTTCAAACGAAGAAGAATAAAAATTAATTTTTATACTTTTAAACTCCGATAAGCTTTTATCGGAGTTTTTTATGCAAAACACTTTTATTTTATGGATATTAAAGACTGTTTCTTTTTAGGTAAAATTGTAAAAAAATATAGTTTTAAAGGCGAATTACTAATTAAACTAGATACCGACGAACCTGGTTTATATGAAAACCTAGACTCTATTTTAATAGACTTGCGTGGTTCTCTTGTTCCGTTTTTTATTGAAACATCACAGCTTCATAAGTCAGAATTACTACGTGTTAAATTTGAAGATGTAGATACAGAAGCTGATGCAGATAGCTTAATTAAAAGCAATGTATACTTACCTTTATCTGTCTTACCAGAGTTAGATGATGACAAGTTTTACTTTCATGAAATTATTGGTTTTACCGTTGAAGACAAAAATTTTGGAACCGTTGGTACTATAACTGGTGTTAACGACTCTACTGCACAATCCTTATTTGAAATTGACAGAGATGGTATTGAGATTTTAATTCCAATGAATGATGAGTTTATTAGTAAAGTCGACAAACCTAACAACACTATTTTTGTTGAAACTCCTGAAGGTTTAATTGATTTATATTTAGAGGAATAATCCTCGTTAAGCCTAATTCACCTCAACACTACTACTAAAATAATGAGATCCTAATATTTAGGAAGACGTATTTATGAGCAAACCTTTTGAATTTAAAGCCTTTACCGTACAGCAAGATCAATGTGCCATGAAAATTGGTACAGACAGTGTTCTTCTAGGTGCTTGGACACCTTTGGATACTAACCCATTTTCTATATTGGATATTGGTGCAGGAACTGGTGTTTTATCATTACAATTAGCACAGCGTAGTACTGCACAAGTTATTGATGCATTAGAAATTGACGAGCTTGCTTATGAGCAGTGTGTAGATAATTTTGAAGCTTCGCCTTGGGCTGACCGCTTATTTTGCTACCATGCTGATTTAGCTGAATTTACTGAAGAAATAGAAGACCAATATGATTTGATTATTTCCAACCCTCCTTTTTATTCAGAAGATTTTAAAACAGATAACAACCAACGTGACTTAGCTAGATTTACAGATGCTTTACCTTTTGAGCATTTGGTTGATAGCGTCTCTAAACTACTTACAAAAGACGGTGTCTTTTCGGTAGTAATACCTTACAAAGAAGAATCCCATTTTATTGCACTTGCGTCTCAAGTAGGCTTGTTTCCAAACCGTATTTTACATGTTAAAGGCACCAAACATTCTGAAATCAAACGAAGTCTGCTAGCGTTTTCTTTCCGCGAAAGCGTTATTAAAACCGAAGTTTTAGTTATTGAAATTGAAAGACACCAATACACACAAGAGTATATAAATTTAACTCAGGATTTTTACCTTAACATGTAGGCTGTTGTTTAATAATTTATTTTTAAAAGAAGTTGACTCAAATTAAATTTGATTGTTTTTTAGCTAAAATTGATACTCCTATCTCTTGTAATTATCCTATTAATTAGAATGAGATCCTGAAATAAATTTAGGATGACGTCTGTAACGTAGTATTTTCTAAACATAATTTAGTCCTGATTACATCTTAAAAGCTACCACTTTATTAATGAGAGCAGTTGTTGTAGGAATAAAACTTATCACGAATGTGAATTACATAAATTTTAAGCTATATTTTCTTAAAAAGACAATAAAAATTGTGTCCTGCAATCGATTTCGTTATTTTTGTTATTAAACAATACACTATTTTTAACTGTCGTATTTTAATACTAACTAAATGAAACCAGATTTATTTGAAGCTCCAGATTATTACAATCTTGATGAACTTTTAACCGAAGAACATAAATTAGTACGTGATGCTGCTCGTGAATGGGTAAAACGTGATGTATCACCTATTATAGAAGAGTATGCTCAAAAAGCAGAATTCCCAAAACAAATAGTACAAGGATTAGCAGATATAGGTGCTTTTGGACCTTACATTCCTGAAGAATATGGTGGTGCAGGATTAGATCAAATTGCTTACGGATTAATCATGCAAGAGATAGAACGTGGTGATTCTGGAGTACGTAGTACAGCCTCTGTACAGTCGTCTTTAGTCATGTATCCAGTATGGAAATATGGTAACGAAGCACAACGTCAAAAATACTTACCTAAACTTGCTAGCGGAGAATGGATAGGTAGCTTTGGTTTAACAGAACCTGATCATGGTAGTAATCCTGGTGGAATGGTTACTAATTTTAAGGACATGGGAGACCACTATCTTTTAAATGGTGCCAAAATGTGGATTTCTAATGCACCATTTTGCAACATTGCTGTTGTTTGGGCTAAAAATGAAGAAGGACGTATCCATGGATTGGTTGTAGAACGTGGTATGGAAGGGTTTACAACTCCTGAAACACATAATAAATGGTCTTTAAGAGCTTCGGCTACTGGTGAGCTTATTTTTGATAATGTTAAAGTCCCAAAAGAAAATTTACTACCTAACAAATCTGGATTAGGCGCTCCTTTAGGTTGCTTAGATTCGGCTAGATTTGGTATTGCTTGGGGAGCAATTGGTGCTGCTATGGATTGTTATGACACTGCTTTACGTTATAGCAAAGAGCGTTTACAATTTGGTAAACCTATTGGTCAATTTCAGTTACAACAAAAGAAACTTGCTGAAATGATTACCGAAATCACTAAAGCACAATTATTAGCTTGGCGACTTGGTGTCATGCGTGAAAATGGCACTGCTACCTCAGCACAAATCTCAATGGCTAAACGTAACAATGTAGATATGGCTTTAAAAATTGCTAGAGACGCTAGACAAATGTTAGGTGGAATGGGAATTAGTGGAGAATATAGCATCATGAGACATATGATGAACCTTGAAAGTGTTGTTACTTATGAAGGTACTCATGATATCCATTTATTAATCACTGGTCTTGATGTTACAGGTTTAAATGCTTTTAAATAGAGTTTTAGATTTCCTTTAGAAGGATTTACATGCTTGTAACATAAACTAGGAACTTAAAAATTGATTAAAATATTTTATTTATTGAATGTATAAAAAAACACTTCTTAATGAAGTGTTTTTTATGTATTATCATTAGTTAAAATAATACTTCACTTCTAAGCGCAATAAATTCTTATAATTTTTTTAACTCTTAGATATTTAAAATTATTATTTGTCTTGAACTTTATCTTAATATCAAAATAACCTCTTAAGTTAATAATAACTATCGCATTAAAGTTACTATAAACTTATCAATATTTAACTCTATTAATTATTAATAAGGAAAACTTAAGCTATTTCAAATTCTCCCAATACCAATCTACCGCTTCTTCAATCCCTTGAGCAATATTATGCGTTGGATTGTAATCTAACAAGCGTTTTGCTTTATCCACTGACGCTAATGAATGTGGAATGTCTCCTTTTCGGTTTGGACCATGCATAATATTAACTTCCGCAATTTTAGGATCGTATTTAGACAAGTATTTTTTTAGCAAATCTGTTAATTGTAGTAAAGTAGTACAGTCTCCAACTGCTGTATTATAAACTTGGTTAAGTGCTTGTTTGTTTTGTGTTGTAATAGCAAGCAAATTCATTTGTACTACATTATCTATGTAAGTAAAATCACGAGAATAACTTCCGTCACCATTAATTACTGGGCTTTGGTGTTTTATAAACTGCTTTACAAATAATGGAACGACTGCCGCGTAGGCTCCGTTTGGATCTTGACGCCTACCAAAGACATTAAAATAGCGTAGTCCTATGGTATTTAATCCATAGGTTGTAAAAAAATTATCAGCATATAGCTCGTTTATGTATTTTGTAATTGCGTATGGTGATAAGGGTTTACCGATGGTTTCCTCTACTTTAGGTAAGGCTTCGTGGTCTCCATAAGTGGATGAGCTTGCTGCATAAATAAACCGATGTACTTTGGCGTCTCTTGCTGCTACCAACATATTTACAAACCCTGTAACGTTAACTGCATTACTTGTAATTGGGTCTGATATGGATCTTGGCACTGAGCCTAATGCTGCTTGATGCAATACAAAGTTTTGACCTCTACAGGCTTTATTACACACTTCTAAATCACGAATATCACCTGTTATTAGTGTAAAATTTGGATTGTTTAAAAAAGGTGTAATATTGTGTTGGTGTCCTGTTGCAAAATTGTCTAAACAGGTAACTTTGACGTCCAGGTTTAATAAGGCTTGACATAGATTTGACCCTATAAATCCTGCACCTCCTGTTACAAGTACTTTTTTATTTTTTAATTGTGTAAGTTGGTCCATTAATACTACTGTAGTTAATTAATGTTTTTGATTAAAGTCTTCCGTCTGGTGTTTCCAAAACTCCTTTTACATCATAAATTACAGAATTTGGCGCTTTAAATTGATCTAAATTTATATTTAAAAACTGTTGATGTGCTACTGCTAATATTATTGCATCAAACATTACTTTTGGTTGTTGTTGCACTGTTCTTAACTGATACTCATGCTGGACTTGTTTAGGATCTGCTAGTGGATCATAAATGGTAATTGACATTCCATAACTTTGCAAACAAGTTACTACATCTACAACTTTTGTATTACGTACGTCGGGGCAGTTTTCTTTAAATGTAAAACCTAATACCAATAGTTTTGCTCCTTTAACTTTGATGTCTTTGTTAAGCATTAGCTTTACTACCTGTGCTGAGACATATTCTCCCATAGAATCGTTTAAACGTCGACCTGCTAAAATAATTTCGGGATGATACCCAACCTCTTGAGCTTTTTGTGCCAAGTAGTAAGGATCAACTCCTATACAGTGACCTCCAACTAAACCTGGTTTAAAGGGTAAAAAATTCCATTTTGTAGCTGCTGCTGCTAACACATCGTTAGTATTAATATCCAAACGGTTGAATATTTTAGCAAGTTCGTTTACAAATGCAATATTAATATCGCGCTGAGCATTTTCAATAACCTTTGCTGCTTCTGCTACTTTTATGCTTGGTGCTAAATGTGTACCAGCTGTAATAACACTACTATATAATGCATCTATTTGTTGGCCTATTTGTGGAGTAGAACCTGAGGTAACTTTTAAAATTTTATCAACGGTATGTTTTTTATCGCCTGGATTGATACGCTCTGGTGAGTAGCCTGCAAAAAAATCTGTATTAAAAACTAAGCCACTTTGGGCTTCTAATACTGGTATGCAAACTTCTTCTGTAGCTCCAGGATAGACTGTAGATTCATACACTACAACATCGCCTTTTTTCAATACACGTCCAACGGTCTCGCTAGCTTTAATTAAAGGTGTTAAATTTGGTCGATTATTTTTATCTACTGGTGTTGGTACTGTTATGATATAATGATTGCAATTAGCTAAATTGTCAGGATTAGTAGAGCAAAACAAGCCATTACCATAATGTAAATCTTCTAGATTATTAACTATTACAGCTTTTAATGTATCATGACTTACTTCTAAAGTAATATCTAAACCTTGCTGCAACTCTGATACACGAGTTGGATTTATATCAAATCCAATAATTGGATGCTTTGTTGCAAACAATCTTGCTAAAGGTAATCCGACATACCCTAATCCTATAATTGCTATTGTCATTATTATTTTAAATCTGTTTTTAAGTTTTGTATATACAGTACGTTTTATTTACCTATTCCTTTAACATGAAAACCAATAGTTTCTAGTGCTAATTTATCTAGTACATTACGACCATCAAAAATGAAAGCTGGTTTACTCATATTATCATAAATACGTTGCCAATCATAGGTTTTAAACTCATCCCATTCTGTCAATACAGCAATAGCGTGTGCATTTTTAACTGCATCATAAGGATTATCTAGGCTAGTTAAATAATTATTATTTTGTGCTTCTGTTCTTGTATTTAAGTAATTGATATCTGATTGTACCCGGCTTGCGGTTACTTTGGGATCATATACGCTAACATTAGCTTGCTCGTCTATTAATTTATCTGCTACATAAATAGCTGCAGACTCTCTGGTATCATTAGTATCTTTTTTGAAAGCCCATCCTAAAAAGGCTATTTTTTTGCCAGATACTGTGTTGTATAATGTTTTAACTATATTATTAGCAAAACGGTTACGTTGGTGATTATTCATAATAATAACTTGCTCCCAATAGTCTGCTACTTCTTGTAAACCTAGTGATTTAGAAATGTAAACAAGGTTTAAAATGTCTTTTTGAAAACATGACCCTCCAAAACCTACTGAAGACTTTAAAAACTTAGGTCCAATACGTGAGTCCATCCCTATAGCTTTAGCAACTTCATCGACATTGGCCTCTGTAGCTTCGCATAATTCTGAAATAGCATTTATTGATGAAACACGTTGAGCTAAAAAGGCGTTAGCTACCAATTTCGATAATTCTGAGGACCAAATATTTGTAGTTAATATTTGTGCTTTTGGCACCCAAGATCCATACACATCCACCAATGATTGAATGGCTAGTTTACCTTCTGGTGTTTGGTCTCCACCAATTAACACACGATCTGGATTGGTAAGATCTGTTATTGCTGTACCTTCGGCTAAAAACTCTGGATTAGACAGTATTTGAAACTGCACACCATTACCTGTGTGATTTAATATGCTTTTTATAGCTTGTGCTGTTTTGACTGGTAGTGTTGATTTTTCTACTACAATTTTATTTGTTGTAGCTACTTTTGCTATTTGTCTTGCACATAGCTCGATATACTTTAAATCTGCAGCCATCCCTTTACCTGCTCCATAGGTTTTGGTTGGTGTGTTGACAGAAATAAATATCATTTGCGCCTCTTGGATTGCTGCTTCTACATCTGTTGAAAAAAATAAATTGCGTCCTCTTGCTTCATTGACAACTTGATCTAAACCTGGTTCAAAAATAGGAAGCTTGCCTAAATCGTTGTCGTTCCAGTCTGCAATACGTTGTGCGTTTAAATCGACTACTGTTATTTTGATATTAGGATTTTTTTGTGCCATTACAGCCATAGTTGGGCCACCAACATATCCTGCACCAATACAACATATTGATGTGATTTTTGGAGTTTGATTAGTTGAGTTTTCTGTTGTTTTTTCTGATTGTTTATGCACGATTTTTATACTATTTAATTAATTTTCAGTGACTAAATTTCAGTTATAAAACTAGTGTAAAAATTCAAGAGTGTTTAAATTTTTAATTTGTCTACAAGGTAAGGATTACAAATTTAATTTTAACTGCTTTTAACTTTATTGAAAAAGAGAACAACAAAACAAAAATAGCTACAAATTTTGCTGTAGAAAAAACATTACTAACTGATAAATGATTAAGTACAATAACCAATGTTGTAATAGCTAAAGTATATAAACCAATTAAGCCAGTTACCTATTTACGATTTAATCCTAAATCTATAAGTCAATGATAAATGTGATTACGGACTGCCATAAAACACAACTAATCTATCTAATAATGAATATGATAATAAATACTAAGACTTTATTGGGTGCATTTTTAAAATGAATTACTTCTGGTTGTTATGCTAATACAAAACCAAATACCATTGAACCTGTGTTCCTAAAAATATTTTTTGTCTCTTGAAAAATTGAAAATTAAAAACCCTAAAAAGCTTAAACACATTAAACAGTAGAAAAATTGCTACTCTTGTAGAATACTGAAACTTGATTGAAGATGACGTTTAAAACAATCTTTTTATTCTTCTGGTGCTAAAATAACTTCTAACCCTTCCATCTCAGGAGTAATCTGAATTTGACAACCTAATCTTGAATTATCCTGTACATTAAACGCTTCGCTTAACATGGCTTCTTCATCGTCCTGCATTTCTGGAAGCGTTGTATCGCTAATCACATAACATTGACAACTTGCACACATAGCCATACCACCACATATTCCTATGGTTCCTTCAGGAGCAAGTTCGTAACTACGTACTACTTCCATCAAATTCATAGCCATATCTGTTGGTGCTTCAATACTATGCTGAACACCATCTCTGTCAGTAATTTTTATATTTATGTCTTGTTCCATTTTATTATGTTTAGATGCTCTGACTTTACTAAAGCAATACTATTATTAATCAATAGCTTTAACAACTGCTTTTGGTGCTTCCTTACGTGTACCATCAAATCCATCCACACCACTAACTGTAGTATATTTTAAAACGAAACGTTTTCCTGGATTGATAATTTGATATGCTGATTGACACATTAATGTTGCTTCATGAAAACCACACAATATTAACTTTAATTTTCCTGGATAAGTATTTACATCTCCTATGGCATATATACCAGGTATATTAGTTTGATAGTCTAAAGCGTTATTTACTTTAATTGCATTTTTTTCTATCTCTAAACCCCAATTTGCTATTGGTCCTAGTTTTGGTGACAGCCCAAATAATGGTACAAAATGATCACACGCTTTAGTAAACGTTTTAGCACCTTGCTTTACTGTTACTGCTTCTATTTTATTATCACCTTCAACACCAATAACCTCAGCTGGTGTAATCAGGTTAATCTTGCCTGCATTTTTTAATTCTTGTACTTTTTCTACAGAATCTAAATGTCCTCTAAACTCGTTACGTCTGTGAATTAAAGTTACTTCTGAAGCTACGTCACTTAAATAAATACTCCAGTCTAAAGCTGAGTCTCCTCCTCCTGCAATGACTACTTTTTTGTCTCGGTAAAATTCTGGCTCTTTAATGATATATTCAACACCTTTGTCTTCATAATCTGATAGATTATCAATTTTAGGTTTACGTGGCTCAAAACTACCTAATCCACCTGCAATCGCGACTATTGGTGCGTGGTGTTTAGTTCCTTTATTAGTTGTTACTATAAACGACCCATCGTCTTGCTTATCTATAGTTTCTGCACGCTCTCCTAATGTAAAACCAGGTTCAAATTGCTTGCATTGCTCCATTAATTTATGGGTAAGATCTCCTGCTAAAATTTCTGGATAAGCCGGAATATCATAGATAGGTTTTTTGGGATAAATCTCTGAACATTGACCACCTGGTTGTGGTAATGCGTCAATTAAATGACATTTTAATTTTAGTAATCCTGCTTCAAATACTGCAAATAGACCTGTTGGTCCTGCTCCTATTATTAATATATCTGTTTTTATCATTACTTTTTCTTTTGTCTACCTTGATGCTTTTGTTATTACTTGCAAAGGTAAATTACCAACATTTACTATTTTATGACTTTTGTTAGCTTGACCTGCGTTAAGGATGGAACGGTCTGTTTGAGCTCCTCGCAGAGAGCGAGTAGTGACAGCCTGACCATTATCCTGATTTTTTTCAGGATAATGGTAACGCCATATTTATTTTTTAAGCGATGTTAGTCACTTTTTCTATTTGTGGTGCGTATTTTTTAATGGTCATTTCTACACCTGATTTTAATGTCATTTGGTTTACACTGCAGGATGTACATGCACCTTGAAGCTGCACTGTTACCTCGTTATCTTCGATGGAAATTAACTTAATATCTCCTCCATCGTTTTGAAGGAACGGACGAATTTCTTCTAGTGCCTTTTCTACGTTTAGTTTAAGTTCTTGTGTTGTCATTTATTTTTTATTAACTGCAGAACATCCTGCCATAGTAGTAATTTTAATGGCTTCTGTTGCTGGTAAATTATCGTTACGATCTACAACTTGTTGTACTACGTTTTTTGTTATGTCTTGAAACGCTTGCTCTAATGGTGTATTAGTCTGCATTGCTGCTGGACGTCCTACATCTCCTGCTTCTCTAATACTTTGTACTAATGGCAACTCACCTAATAATGGGACTTGTAGGTCTTCTGCTAAGTGTTTTGCACCTTGCTTACCAAAGATATAATATTTATTATCTGGTAACTCTGCTGGTGTGAAATAAGCCATGTTTTCTATAATTCCTAAAACAGGGACATTTATACTGTCTTGTTGGAACATTGCGACTCCCTTTTTAGCATCTGCTAAGGCTACATTTTGAGGTGTACTAACAACTACTGCTCCTGTGATAGGTAGAGATTGCATAATACTTAAATGGATGTCTCCAGTTCCAGGAGGAAGGTCTAATAATAAGAAATCTAATTCTCCCCAAGCTGCATCAAATATCATTTGATTTAATGCTTTTGCTGCCATAGGTCCACGCCAAACCACTGCTTGGTCTGGTTTTGTAAAAAACCCAATAGATAATATTTTTACTCCGTAGTTTTCTACAGGTTTCATTTTTGATTTACCGTCAACGGTTACAGATAATGGTTTTTCTGTCTCGACATCAAACATTATTGGCATTGATGGTCCATAAATATCTGCATCCAAAACACCTACTTTAAAGCCCATTTTTGCTAACGTAACTGCAAGGTTTGCTGTTACTGTAGACTTACCTACACCTCCTTTTCCTGAGGCTACAGCTACTATATTTTGAATACCAGGAATGGTTTTTCCTTTGATTACATTTGGTGCTGATTTTTGAGGTGCATCGACTTTAATGTTAACTTTAATCTTTGCTTTATCATACACTAATTTATGAATGGTCTGTAAAATCTCTACTTCAGTTTTCTTACGTGCCTGAAGCGCTGGATTGGTTATAGTAATATCTACAATCACTTCGTCAGCAAATGTAACTACATTAGTTATTGCACCACTATCTACCATATTTTCTCCTTCTCCAGGAACAGTTATGGTTTGTAATGCTTTAAGGATGTCTTGTTTATTTAATTTCATTGTTTATGCTAGAAAAAAGAGTTTGGATTAAAAAATTATACTACTATTTAACCTTAAAATCTACTCTTGATATTATTTAATGTATTGAGACTGACTCTTATTTGCAAAGATACTACTTAAACCTTGAAGAATAAAGTGGTTAGTTTGATGTTTTTTATGGTGTGATAGTTGGAAGTTATAATACCCTAAACACCTATAAAAACAGGTTGTGAGTAATAGCGTATTACCTACTAAGTTCTTGTGATGGATCCCAAAAAACTAATTGAAAATCTTGAATTTGATTGTCTACAACCTTTACACCTTCGTTTTCTAAAAGCTGTTGCATAAGATTGGTTCCATCAAAATGATGTTTTCCTGTTAATAAACCTTTTCGGTTTACCACTCTGTGAGCAGGCACATCTTTGTTGTGCGATCCATTCATGGCGTATCCTACCATTCTAGCACTTTTTTTTGCTCCTAAATAATTAGCTATTGCGCCATAACTTGTAACACGACCTTGTGGTATTAGCTTAGCTACCTCATACACTTTATCAAAGAAGCTTAGTGTTTCGGGCTTCATAACTTATAATGTTTTTACAATATTAATTAAAGTTACAATGGATATTATACCTGTTATGGCTCCGATGATATAATTCATCCCTTTTTGGGATTTAAGACGTTTGTTTTTTATGCGTTTGAAAAAAAACACATAAATATATAACATTACAAAAGTCCCTGTTGCTGCTCCTGTAACATAGGATGTAACACTAACATTATCAAAAGTTAACCAACCTAAACTAGCTAATGTTATGGACATATATGCTTGATACGGAATTGGAAACACGTTTAATCCTGACAATAACATACCATAAAAAAACTGACTGTGTTTACTTTTACGTTCTTGCTCTCTTTTTGGTTTGGGTTCTTTTTTTGCTAATAGCAGAAAATAAACTGTTATTAACACAAATAAAACAAAGGCTACACGTTGTAATACATGTACTATTTCTGGATGCCTACTTAAATAGCGTGCAAAAATAACTGCAATTAGTGTTTGTATTATTACTACTACACAAACACCTATTGAAAACGTTAAGCCACGACTATAGCCTTCTTTAATACTAATTTTGGCAGCAGTCATATTAAGCAATCCAGGCGGAATGACTCCTACTAAAGCGATTAGCAAACTTATAAAAAAGGTAATAGTAATACTCACTACTTATTTGATTTTGAACCTAATATACGTAATTGGTTTGTTTTGCTCTAGATAAATCCCTTCATAATGAGTTTGAATATCTGTTACCTCTTCTGGACTTCCTTCTTGTCTGTACACATCATTATTGGAATGTAATACTTCATGACCTTCACCATGTAATAATCCTAAGGTATAACCATGCATAAACTCGGAATCTGTTTTAAGATTCATAATTCCATCTGGTTTTAAAATGTTTTTATAACGTTTTAAAAAGGTAGAATTGGTCATTCTGTGTTTTGTACGCTTGTATTTAATTTGTGGATCTGGAAAGGTTATCCAGATTTCATCAACTTCGTTTTGAGCAAAAACAGACTCGACAAGCTCGATTTGTGTACGTATAAAAGCTACATTTTTAAGATTATCTTCAACCGCAGTTTTGGCTCCTCTCCAGAAACGTGCACCTTTAATGTCTATACCTATAAAGTTTTTATTTGGGAATTTTTTTCCTAAAGCAACACTATACTCGCCTTTACCACATCCAAGTTCTAAAACTAAAGGGTTGTTGTTTTTAAAGACGTTTTTATTCCAGTTGCCTTTATGCTCATAAACCTCATCCACCAACTGACTTCTAGTTGGTTGGAATACGTTGTCAAAGGTTTCGTTTTCTCTGAATCGTTTTTGCTTGTTCTTGCTTCCCACTTCTTAACTATTTGTTATTTCTGGCGTAAAATTAAGGAAATATACTTAAGCTTGTTTATGATTACCTTTGATTTTGACATTTTATGCGTTAAGGATAGTAATGACATCCTTTTTTTGCTGCCATATATGGCAAAAAAAGATATAATGGATAGCCTGCCCCTTTAGGGTAACGCCCAAATTAATGACATGAAAAAAAGAATTTTAGTTGCGCCTTTACATTGGGGAATTGGTCATGCTACGCGATGCATACCTATTATAAATGCCTTGATAACTGAAGGTTTTGAGCCCATTATTGCTAGTGATGGTCAAGCTTTAGAATTGCTTAAAAAGGAGTTTAAAGGTGCCATTTTTATTGAATTACCTGCTTATAACGTACGTTACTCTAGAAGTAAAACGGGATTTAAGTGGCTTATGCTTTGGCAATTACCTAAAATTAAAAAAGCGATTAAAAAGGAGCGTAAAGCGATTAAAAAAATTATACATGAGTATGCTATTGATGGTATTATATCTGACAACCGTATGGGAGTTTACTCTAAATCTAAACCGTCTGTTTTTATCACACACCAACTTAATGTGTTAAGCGGAAAGACGACTAAATTGAGTACTTTTTTTCATGACACTTATTTAAAAGAGTTTAATGAATGTTGGATTCCGGATTTTGAAAATGAGCCTAATTTAAGCGGAAAACTTGGTCATGATTTTAACAATAAAGGCTTAAAGGTTAAATATATTGGTGCTTTAAGCCGATTGAACACCTTGGATATTAAACCTAAGGATGATATTATGGTTTTATTGTCTGGACCAGAACCACAACGTACTTTATTAGAGGAAAAACTGCTTAGTGAGTTTAGTAATTATAAAGGTCATATTACTTTTGTACGTGGTAAAATTGAAGCTAAGCAAACGGTACGCAAGGAGCAACCGTTTACGATTTATAATTTTATGCAAACAGACGAATTACAACATGCTTTAAATAATTGCAACTTGGTAATTTCTAGATCTGGTTATACTACAATTATGGATTTGGCTAAACTAGGTAAACGTGCTTTTTTTATACCTACGCCTGGACAGTTTGAACAGGAATATCTTGCTAAATACCTTGATGACAAAGGTCTTGTTGCAAGTTGTGCCCAAAAAGATTTTTGTTTAAAAGAATTGGATAGAATTGAGGATTATTCGGGTTTGAATATTTTTAATAATGAAACTGATTTTAGCGAATTATTTAAGCTTTTTCAAGAGTAAACGAAAACTCGCTACCTATATTTAGCTCACTTTCTACATAAATTTTTTCGTCATGAGCTTCTATAATATGCTTTACTATAGATAAGCCTAAACCAGAACCTCCTTCTTTACGAGAGCCACTTTTATCGACCCTAAAAAAACGTTCAAACAATCTTGGTAAATGTTGTTTTGCTATACCTTCACCATTATCTGTTACTCTAACTATAACTTTGTTTTTTACTAGTGTTTCTATACTAATTTCTGTGGTTCCTTTTTCCCGACCATACTTGATACTATTAACTACTAAATTTGTTAACACCTGCTGTAATCTTTCTTCATCGCCTTTTACCATTACAGGATTTTTATAATCCATATCAAAAGTTAGTGTGATTTGCTTTTTAGCAGCTTTCATTTCTAGCAGTTCAAACACACTTTGTACTAACTGAACAATATCAAAGTCCTTTTGATTTAAACTAAGGTCTCCAACCTCTAGCTTAGTAATCATGTCTAAGTCTTTGACAATGTAAATTAGCCTTTCTACACCTTTTGTGGCTCTGGTTAGGTATTTTTCGGCTACATTTTTGTCATCTATGGCTCCATCAATTAATGTTTCAAGATAACCTTGAACGGTAAATAAAGGGGTTTTTAACTCATGGGATACGTTACCCATAAACTCTTTACGGTATTCTTCTCTTACTTTTAAGGTTTCGATTTCTAACTTTTTACCTTTTGCAAATTGATCTATTTGCTTGGTCAGAGTCGCCATATCTGTTGTAATACTGTTTTTTCTAAAACTAGCAGACTCTAACAAAGTAATGTCTTTGTAAATTTTATTAATTCGTTTATAAATAAAATGCTCTACACGATACTGGATTATTAAAAAGGATAATCCATAGGTTGCTAATGCAAATAGTAAGATTACTAATGGATTAATAGAATAATACATATACAAAAAAACACTCATAAAGAGCGTTAAAAAAACAGTGATTAAAAACGATGTTTTTAATGCAAATTTATAAGTCTTTTTTAGTTTCAAAATTATTCTACAAATTTATAGCCTACACCTTTTACGGTTTTAAAGCTGTCGTCTCCAATTTTTTCTCGTAGTTTTCTAATGTGTACATCAATTGTACGTCCACCTACAACCACCTCGTTACCCCAAACACGATCTAGTATGTCTTCTCTTTTAAAAACTTTACCTGGTTTAGAGGCTAACAAAGATAATAGTTCAAACTCTTTTCTTGGCAAAATTATTTCGTTTCCTTCTAAAACAATTTTATATTCTTCTCTATTAATAACAAGATTGCCAATAGTTACTAAAGATTTGGCACCATCTTCTGACTTTAAACGTCTTAATAATGCTTTAACTTTACTAACTAATACTTTTGGTTTAATTGGCTTTGTTATATAGTCATCTGCTCCTGCATCAAATCCTGCTACTTGAGAGTAATCTTCACCACGTGCTGTCAAAAATGTAATTATAGTTGCACTTAATTCTGGTATTTTCCTAATAGCTTCACAAGCTTCTATCCCATCCATTTCTGGCATCATTACGTCTAAAATGATTAATTGAGGTTTTTCTTTTTTAGCTTTTTTGACTGCCTCGACACCATTTTTAGCTGTAGTTACTTGATAGCCTTCATTAGTTAAATTATAACCAACAATTTCTAAAATATCTGGCTCATCATCTACTAAAAGGATTTTAATATCTTTTTTGTTCATGGAATTTAAACTTGAATTTACTTTATAGTTATGTTATCGTAAAGATAAAATTAATACTAAAACTTTTGATTATTTAAGTATAAATAACATTAAGATAACATGAGTTTAATTAGTGCTAAATTATAATTTACAGATAATCAGGAAGTAATTAGCACATTGAAAGTCAAATAATTAAAATGATGTTATCATAACGTAAAGATAGATTAGACCTAATTAAATCCTTACTTGTAGATAAAATTTCTGTTTATATTTACGCATTAACAACAACACAATATATTATGAAAAAACTTTACTTTTTGCTTACTTTATTTATTACAACATTATCCTTTGGACAAGAACTATTAGTCAATGGAGATTTTGAATCTTGGACAGATACTACTACTCCTGAAAACTACGAATTAATACAAAGCGTAGAACAAGAGGCTACTGAAGTACATACTGGTACTTATGCTGTTAAACATACAGGAGGAACATCTAAACTTAGTCAAACCGTAACTGGTGTAACTGCAGGAACATCTTACACTATATCTTTATGGTATAAAATTGATGCTGGCTTTGGAGATGGAACAGATGCAAGAATCTGGAGTTACTGGAAAGCTGGATCATCTAATATTACTGCTAATGCTGATGAATTAAGAGGTCCAAATAATGCTTATTTTGATGCTAACGGAAATGCATGGACAGAATATACAGTAACATTAACAGCTCCTGCTACTGCTGATACTTTTTATTTTGAAGTTAGAACCTACGGAAGTGCAGTTGTATATTGGGACGACTTTTCTTTCTTTCAAGAGGCTACTGCAGTTCCAACTTTAGGTGTTACTGCACCTAACAACGGAGACAATGTAGCTGGACCTGATGTTAATGTTGACTTAAGTGTACAAAATTTTATGGTCGCTAACGGAACAGGTGATGGCCACATCCAATATACTGTTGATGGTGGGTCTGTAGTAATGAAGTATGATACTGATCCTATTATGTTAACCGGATTAACAACTGGAGAACACACTATTAACTTAGAATTAGTAGACAATAGCAATACACCATTAGCAACACCTGTCACTGCAAGTACAACTTTTAACGTTTACGAAGTACAATCTCTTCCTTTTACAGAAAGTTTTAACTACACCGCAACAGAAACTTTAGGATCGCAAACTGCTTGGACAAATTATTTTTCTGGTGATGATGTATTAATTGAAGCCTCAAGCTTAACATACCCTTCTTTAACAAATGCAGGTAACTCAATATCATTTGATGGTTCTGGCGCAGATCCTGTAGTAGATTTTACACCTACAACAAGTGGAAGTGTTTATGCTTCTTTCATGTTGAATATTACTGCTTTGGATGCTGCTGCTACAGATGGTTATTTTGCTGTTTTAAGAACAGATTCTGGTAGTTATGAGTCACGTTTATGGATCTCTCCAACAGGAGCTTCTACCTATAAAATAGGAATTAGTAATGGTGCTGCATTAACACAAATTAGTGCTACAGATTTAAATGTTGGAGACACTAATTTTATTGTTTTCAATTACGACATTGACAATAACATAGTAAATGCATGGGTTAACCCTACTCCAGGAGGAGCTGAGCCTGTTGCAGATTTATCTGAAGCTTCTACAAGTACAGCTAACACGTTTTCACAGTTTTTAATTCGTCAGGATAGTGCAACAGAAACTCCGTTTATGATAATGGATGAATTAAAAATAGCTACAACATGGAATGATGCTACCTTAAGTACAAAAACATTTGAAGTTGTAGATAATTTTAACATTTACCCTAACCCAACTAATACAGGATCAGTTACTATTACCACAAAAAACAACACAACTATTGCAGTTACAGTATTTGATGTTTTAGGTAAACAAGTATTATCACAAACTATCCAAAATAATAGTTTAGATGTTTCTAACCTAACTACAGGAGTTTATATTTTAAAACTTAATCAAGAAGGTGCTATCGCTACTAAGCGCTTAATAATCCAATAAAAGCTATATTAAGCTATTGTTAAAAGAGTTATCTACCATTAGATAACTCTTTTTTTTTAATTAGATTTGAGACTAATATAAACAACACTTAATATGAAAAAACTTTACTTTTTTACTTTTTTACTATCACTAACTCTACACTTTGCAAACGCACAAGGTTCTGAAAGCTTTACCAATCATGACCTTTCAGGTTCGTCATACGCTGATGGCTCTTTCGTTGGAGACAATGGTGTAACATGGAATTACGTTCAATCCAGAGATGAAAACGGAGACAGTAACTCTTCTGGAATTGACGGAAAAGCAATAATGCTGAGAAGACAATCTTCAAGCAGTTCTATTTCTGCTCAATCTGGAGCTAATGGTGTAGGAGCTGTTACAATGAAGCTTTACAAAGGTTTTACTGGATCAGGTGGTAGACAAGTTGAATTATTTGTCAATGGTATATCTCAGGGTGTCTCTGAATCTTTTGATGATTTTACAGAACACATATTTACAGTAGATAATATTAATATTTCTGGAGACGTAACTATTGAAGTTGTAAACATCACTAGTAAGCAAGTCATAGTTGACGATGTTACTTGGACAGAAGCTGGAGAAACACTATCTACTGACACATTCAAAACAACTGAGTTTTCAATTTTTCCAAATCCATCAACAGCAGGATTTGTAAATATTAAAACATCAAACAACCAACCAATAGCTGTTGCTGCTTATGATGTTTTAGGTAAACAAGTTATTAATACAACTGTAACTGCAAACCGTTTAGATGTTTCTTCTTTAACATCTGGAGTATACATTTTAAAATTAACACAAGAAGGCGCTACAACTACTAAAAAACTAGTAATTAAATAAGCGTTCTGTTTTATTATTTTAAAAGCGTTGCTATTAGCAACGCTTTTTTATTTTATATACTTTTGTGCTTTACACGTTATCATGGACACAACTTCCTTCTTTAATATTTCCAACGACACAGAATTTAAAAACATAGCTTTACAGGTTTTTAAACATCAGTTTAATCATAATGCTGTATATCGTTCGTTTTGTGACTTATTGTATATTAATCCAAGTGATGTACATGAGTTACATGAGATTCCATTTCTACCAATTCAATTTTTTAAATCTCGTCAAATATTAAGTACTACTAACCCAATACAAACTACATTTACAAGTAGTGGTACTACTGGACAAATTACTAGTAAACATCATGTTACCGATTTAAGTCTTTATGAAACAAGCTTTAAACAAGGCTTTAAGCATTTTTATGGAGACATTACAGATTATACCATTTTAGCTTTATTACCTAATTATTTAGAACGTGAAGGGTCGTCTTTGGTTTACATGGTTGACCATTTAATTAAAGACTCCAAACAACCCGAAAGTGGTTTTTATTTACACAATTTAAATGAACTTAAAGACACGTTAATTACACTTGATCAAGCTGAAAAAAAAGTATTATTAATAGGTGTTACATTTGCTTTATTAGATTTAATTGAATCTTATACCTTTAATTTAAAACATACCATTGTTATGGAAACTGGAGGTATGAAAGGACAACGCAAAGAGTTGATAAGAGAAGAACTGCACCAACTTTTAAAAACTGGTTTTGGTGTTGATGCCATACATAGCGAATATGGTATGACTGAATTACTAAGTCAAGGTTATAGTAAAGGTCATGGTATTTTTAATTGCCCACCATGGATGCAAATTTTAATCAGAGATCCAGAAGATGCACTGACTGTTTTTAATCATCCTAGAACAGGAGGTATTAACGTTATTGATCTTGCCAACATAAACTCTTGTAGTTTTATAGCGACTCAAGATTTAGGAAAAACTTACAACACCACTGACTTTGAAATTATTGGTCGTTTTGACGACAGCGACATTAGAGGCTGTAATTTAATGGTACTGTAAGGACAACACATATATAACGACCAACTAATTATGAATAAGAAAAATTAGTTTTTGGTTGGTTAACTAATTGGACTAAAAAAAAGCCTGCTTAAATTAAGCAGGCTTTTTTTGTATTATAAGTATTAAGTTTTTTAATTAACTTTAATAATAAAAGTACTTTTCTTACCTCTATTAATAACAACGTACTTGTTGTTTATTAAATCATCGGTAGTTATTGTATAATCGTCTTTAACTTTGTCTTTATTTACAGATACCGAATTTTCTTTTAAAGCACGACGCGCTTCTCCATTACTTGCTAAAAAGTTAGTTTCGGCAGATAAAGCTGCAATCATGTCTAAACCAGCTTCAATTTTATCTCTAGACACTTCGGCTTGTGGCACACCTTCAAAAACCTCCAAAAACAAGTTTTCGTTTAGTTGTTTAATTTCATTTTTAAAATCTTTACTAAATAATATACCTGTTGCTTTTTGTGCATTTTCAAATTCGTCTTTACTGTGTACAAAAGTGGTCACCTCTTGAGCTAAACGTTTTTGTAATGCTCTAAAACCAGGGTTTTCTTTGTGTTCTGCAATTAAAGCTTCAATAGTTTCTTTATCTAAAAAGGTGAAAATTTTGATATACTTTTCTGCATCTTCGTCTGTGGTATTTAACCAAAATTGGTAAAATTTATACACACTAGTTTTATCTGCTGTTAGCCAGACATTACCACCTTCACTTTTACCAAACTTACTTCCGTCGGCTTTAGTAATTAATGGACAAGTCATAGCATATGCTTTTGCAGTGTCGTCACCAACATTCATACGTCTTACTAACTCTGTTCCAGTTGTGATGTTTCCCCATTGGTCACTTCCACCCATTTGCAATTTACAATTTAGGGCTTTATGTAAATGGTAAAAATCATACCCTTGAATTAATTGGTAAGTAAACTCGGTAAAACTCATCCCTACACTACCTTCATCTCCAGATAAACGTTTTTTAACACTATCTTTTGCCATCATGTAATTTACGGTAATACGCTTACCAACATCACGTGCAAAATCTATAAATGAAAACGACTTCATCCAATCATAGTTATTAACTAAAACTGGTGCATTTGTATTAGTAGAGTTAAAATCTAAAAATCGCGACAATACTGCTTTTATACCAGCTACATTATGGTTAAGTGCTGCTTCATCAAGTAAGTTACGCTCGTCACTTTTACCTGACGGATCACCAATCATACCTGTGGCACCACCAACTAAAGCAACAGGCTTATGTCCTGCTTTTTCTAGATGTACTAATAAAATTATTGGCACTAAACTACCAATGTGTAATGAGTCTGAAGTTGGGTCAAAACCAATATAGGCTGTGGTCATTTCTTTATCCAGTTGCTCTTCGGTTCCAGGCATGATATCGTGTACCATCCCTCTCCATCTTAATTCTTCTACAAATGCATTAGCCATTTTATTGTGTTTTATTATTGAAAAAGCAAATATAAAAATCGTGTTATAAACTACATACAATATCTAATATTTATTACCTTAGACCTATGATTTTAGTTACAGGAGGAACAGGTTTAGTTGGCGCACATTTATTATTTAAACTTTTAAATGAAAACCAACCTGTACGTGCTATTTACAGAACTGAAAAAAAGTTTGAAACTGTTAAGCGCATTTTTAACTACTACAGTAAAACACCTGATGTTTTATTTAATAAAATAGAATGGATTAAAGCTGATCTTAATGATATTCCTGCTTTAACCGAAGCTTTTAAGGACATAAACTATGTTTACCATTGTGCAGCATTTGTCTCTTTTGAACCTAATAAATTTGAATTGCTACGCAAAACTAATATTGAAGGTACAGCTAACATTGTCAACCTTTGTTTAGCTAATACAGTTAAAAAATTGTGCTATGTTAGCTCAATTGCTGCAATAGGCACACCTGCTGTAAAAACCAAAACGATTACTGAAGCTAACGACTGGAATGTAGAGTTTGACAATAGTGTTTATGCGATTACCAAATATGGTGCAGAACTGGAAGTTTGGCGTGGTACACAAGAGGGTCTTGATGCTGTAATTGTAAATCCTGGTGTTATCATTGGACCTGGAATTTGGAACTATGGTAGTGGCTCTTTAATTACTATGGTTAATAAAGGTATGCGCTATTACACAACAGGAGCAACAGGTTATGTGGATGTTAATGATGTTGTAAATTGCATGTTATTACTACTACAAAGCGATATAGTAAACCAACGATTTATACTTGTAAGTCAAAACCTAAGTTTTAAACATTTTATCTATAAAACTGCAGAATACCTTAAAGTTACTGCTCCTAAAAAAGAAGCCACTTCTTTAATATTAGCTATTGGTTGGCGTTTGGATTGGTTATTACACAAACTTACTGGATCACGAAGAAAACTATCAAAACAAACTGCTTACAGCGCTTTATCTATCAGTAAATACAGTAACTCAAAAATAAAAATAGCCTTAAATTATAGATTTAAGACTGTTGATTTAAGTTTAAAAGACACTGTTGGTTATTTTAAAAATGATAACAAACAGTAATTATTTTTTTAGATTAGCTTTTAACTTTTTATTCTTAACTGGTAATTTCTTTTTAGATTTTTCCTCCTTTTTTTGGACCTCTTTATAGTGTAATCTTAAGGCTTCAAGACTATCCTTTACACGTGTGTATATCTGATTAAAATTTTCAATATCATAAGCATAATAATTATTACTATTTACAAATTGAAGACTGTCTATTTTATGTTTTTTATATATAAATGAATCTGGTAGGATCCCTTTATTTTCCAGTTCTCTTTTATTTATACCTTTAGCCGAAGACATAATTACAGTTTCCACCAAAACATCTACCATTTTATCTTCACTGATTAAATCATCAGGCTTTTCAGGTTTTTGCACATCATAACATGACACTAACGTCAGTGTCATTAAAAGATATAATAGCTGTTGTTTTTTGTACATTACTATCTATTAAAAGTTAATCGCTTAGCATAATTAGTCTCATAAAATTTAAAGTTTTTATAAGCTAAACCTCCATTAACAAAGGTGTGTGTTATTCTTGATTTAAAGGTAGTCCCTTCAAAAGGTGACCAACCACATTTATATAAAATGTTATCTTTATTTACTGTCCATGGATTATTTAAATCTACAACCACTAGATCTGCAAAATAACCTTCTTTAATAAAACCGCGTTTTTCTACTTCAAATAAAATAGCTGGATTGTGACAAAATTTTTCTACTATTTTCTCTATTGTAATATCACCATCATGATACATTTCTAATAAAGCAGGTAATGCGTGTTGTACTAAAGGTCCTCCAGAAGGTGCTGACGTATATACATTTGATTTTTCTTCAAAAGTATGAGGTGCATGATCTGTAGCAATAACATCAATTTTATCATCTAATAAAGCTTTTAATAACTGCGCTCTATCTTTTTCGGTTTTAACCGCAGGATTCCATTTAATAAAAGTCCCTTTTTCGTCATAATCTTTATCATTAAACCAAAGATGATGTATACAAACTTCAGCTGTAATTTTTTTATCTTTTAATGGTGTTTTATTATCAAACAATGCTGTTTCTTTTCCTGTAGATAGATGAAAAACATGTAATCTAGCTCCTGTTTTTTTAGCTAATTCTATAGCTTTTGAAGACGAAATGTAACACGCCTCTTCACTTCTTATAATAGGATGAAAACGCACAGGTATATCATCTCCATAACGCTCTTTATAAATCTCAAGGTTAGCTTTTATAGTCGCTTCGTCTTCACAATGTACCGAAATTAATAGATCAGTACTTTTAAAAATCTTTTCTAAAACTTCTGGATTATCTACTAACATGTTTCCTGTAGACGACCCTAAAAATAGTTTTAAACCAGCAACTTCCTTTTTATTGACTTTTAAAATCTCGTCTAAATTATCATTAGTTCCACCAAACATAAACGAATAGTTTGCCCAAGCCTTTTTTGAAGCTATTTCAAATTTCTCGTTTAATTTTTCAATGGTTGTAGTTTGTGGTTTTGTATTAGGCATTTCTATAAATGAAGTAATACCTCCTGCTATTGCAGCTCTAGACTCGGTTTCAATATTAGCTTTTTGTGTTAAACCTGGTTCTCTAAAATGAACTTGATCATCAATTGCTCCAGGAATAACATATTTTCCTTCAGCATCAAACACATTAACATCTGCCGATTTTGGGCTAATTGATTGATCTATTTTAGTTATAATATCACCTTCAATTAAAATGTCTCCATTAAAAATTGTGCCTTCATTAACTATTTTGGCATTCTTTATAAGTGTTTTTCGATTTTGCATTTTTAATTGGATTTAAATAAACTTTTAAATTTCATACTAATGACACCAAAAATAGCTTCAGATATAATACTAGAACTAAGTTTGGATTCTCCTTTGGTTCTATCTGTAAAAATCACAGGTACTTCTACTATTTTAAACTTTTTAAGATTGGCTTTAAATTTCATTTCTATTTGAAACGCATAGCCTACAAATTTTATTTGATTTAGATCAAGCTGCTCCAACACCTGTCTTTTATAACATATAAATCCAGCAGTAGCGTCCCTAACCTTCATACCTGTTACAAATCTTACATACATTGAAGCTCCATAGGACAAAATAACACGTCCTAGAGGCCAGTTTACAACATTAACTCCTTTGACGTATCTAGAACCAATTGCCACATCTGCTTTACCATAATAACAGGCATCATACAAATGTATTAAATCCTTTGGGTTGTGCGAAAAATCTGCATCCATTTCAAAAATAAATTGATACTTTTTTTTCAAAGCCCATCTAAAACCATGGATATATGCAGTCCCTAAGCCTGATTTTTTTTGTCTAACCTCAAGTGATAACCGATCAGGGAATTCTATTTGTAAATCTTTTACTTTTTGAGCTGTATTATCAGGAGAATTGTCATCAACTACCAATACATCAAATGCCTTTGGAAGTGCAAAAACTGCTCTAATAATAGCTTCTATATTCTCAATTTCGTTGTATGTTGGTATAATTACAACAGCGTCTTGCATCAATACTATTTAAAATTTAGGCAAATGTACATTTTTATAAATTTACTTAATTATAAAAATTCCTTAATTATTGGACGTTTTCCTATTTAAAAATAATAATTTTGGCACATGCTAAGAGTCGTAAATACATATGATATATTAACGTTAACCTTAATAGGTTGCCTACTTTTAGTAACCTTAAGCAAGGTACTTTTTACTAAACGATTTGTAGATTTTTCAAAACTATTATTTAGTTCTAGATATATTAACCACTATGCAAAAGAACAACGTTTTGTAGATGTGTTTGAAGCTTTACTTTTTTTAAACTTTAGCTTAAATATAGGATTACTACTCTATATTATTTTAAATTATTACAATACTATCCAGCAAATAGACCTTTTTAAATATAGTTTATTTATTGCTCTATTTTTAATAATTAAAGTTTTATTTGAGAAAGTAATAGCCACGCTATTAAATATAGACACTTTGATTGACACCTATGTATTTCAAAAACTTACTTATCGTAATTTTAGTGGTTTACTTCTTATACCCATTAACACCCTATTAATATATAGTGTATTACCAAATCCAACTATTTTACTAGTAGTAATAACAATCTTATTTATAATACTAACTATAGGTGTTATACAGTTTATAAAAACTAATCTTAATTTATTTAAAAAGAACTTGTTTTATTTTATTTTGTATCTTTGCACACTTGAAATTGCACCTTACGCTGTTATATACCAATTTATAACATATTATTAGGTCCAAATTAAACGAAACAACATATGAAAGTGAAAACAATTTTAGTCTCCCAACCAGAACCTAAAATAGAAAATTCGCCTTATTTTGACCTTTCCGAAAAACAGAAAGTTAAAATAGACTTTAGACCTTTTATCCACGTAGAAGGAGTTTCCTCAAAAGACATTAGACACCAAAAAGTAGATTTAAAAAATTATACTGCTATTATCTTAACAAGCAGAAACGCTGTTGATCACTTTTTTAGAGTTGCAGAAGAAATGCGCTTTAAAGTGCCAGATTCGATGAAATATTTTTGCCAGTCAGAAGCAGTTGCTTTTTATTTACAAAAATATGTCGTTTACAGAAAACGTAAAATCTATGTTGGTAAACGTAATTTTGCCGATTTATCACCTTTAATCAAAAAGTATAAAGACGAGACTTTTTTATTACCAACCACAGACAAACTTAAACCTGAAGTACCTGAAATTTTAAATGGTTTAAAGATTAACTGGAAAGAAGCTGTATTTTACAAAACAGTAATCAGTGATTTATCTGATTTAGAAAATGTAACTTATGACATTTTAGTGTTTTTTAGTCCAAGTGGTATTGAGTCTTTGTTCCATAACTTTCCGGAGTTTAAGCAAAACGATACTAGAATAGCTGTATTTGGTAACACAACTATTAAAGCTGTTGAGGCTAAAGGCTTACGTGTGGATATAGCTGCACCAACACCTGAAACGCCATCTATGACTATGGCACTTCAAAAATACATTGACAAAGCTAATAAAGGAAAATAAAATCCTTTTTGTTATTATAAAATAAAAGCGCCAATTGAAAATTTCAATTGGCGCTTTTATTAACACTATATTTATTATTACTCAGCGTAACGTTGTGGTCCACCACGTCTAATTTCTTCGCTTGCAAAAGATTCAAACTGTTGGAAATTTTCTCTAAATGCATTAGACAATTTAAAAGCTGTATCGTAATAAGCTTTATCATTATTCCAAGTTGCTCTTGGACTTAATAATTCTGATGGTACTCCAGGACAACTTCGAGGTTGTGCCACTCCAAAAACAGAATGGATATGATAGTCTTTATAATTATACAATCCTAAATCACCATTAAGTACAGCACTAATCATAGCTCTTGTGTACTTTAACTTGATACGGCTTCCTACTCCGTAAGAACCTCCTGTCCAACCTGTATTGATAAGCCAAACATTAACATTAGCATCTTTCATTTTTTTACTTAACATCTCAGCGTATTTAGTTGGATGTAAAGGCATAAATGGTGCACCAAAACAAGCAGAAAAACTAGGTACAGGCTCAGTAATACCTGCTTCAGTTCCTGCTACTTTAGCTGTATAACCAGATATAAAATGGTAAGCAGCTTGAGATGGAGTTAATTTAGATATTGGAGGTAAAACACCAAAAGCATCTGCTGTTAAAAAGAAAATGTTTTTAGGGTTTTCTCCAATAGATGGTTTTTTAATGTTTTCTATATGGTGTATTGGGTAACTTACACGTGTATTTTGCGTAATAGAAGTATCTTCAAAATCTACTTCACCAGCATCATTCATGATAACATTTTCAAGAATTGCTCCTTTTTTAATAGCACCAAAAATTTCTGGTTCTTGCTCACCTGATAAGTTAATTACTTTAGCGTAACAACCACCTTCAAAATTAAACACTGTGTTTTCTGCAGTCCAACCATGCTCATCGTCTCCAATTAAGCTTCTATCTGGATCTGTAGACAGGGTTGTTTTTCCTGTTCCTGATAAACCAAAGAAAATAGCAGTATCACCATCTTTACCAACATTGGCACTACAGTGCATTGGTAATGTGTTTTTAAATACTGGTAAAATAAAGTTTAATGCCGAAAAGATTCCTTTTTTAATTTCTCCAGTATAACCTGTTCCACCAATTAAAGCAATTTTTCTTGTAAAATCAAGAATAGCAAAGTTATGTTGACGTGTACCATCTACTTCTGGATCAGCCATAAAACCTGGCGCATTTACTATTGTCCATTCCGGATTAAAATTTTCTAACTCAGCATTAGTTGGTCTTAAAAACATGTTGTAAGCAAACATGTTACTCCATGGATACTCATTTATTACACGTATGTTTAATTTATAGTTTTCGTCTGCACAAGCATAACTATCTCTTACAAAAACCTCTTTTTCAGACAAGTAATTTGTTACTTTATCGTACAGTTTTTGAAATTTATCAGCATCAAAAGCAATGTTGATATTTCCCCACCACACTTTATCTTCAGTAATACTATCTTTTACTATAAATCGGTCCATTGGAGAACGTCCTGTAAACTCGCCTGTATTTACAGCTAAAGCTCCAGATGACGATTCTTTACCTTGACCTTTTTCTAAAGTAATATCATGAAGATGCTCTGGTGATAATTGATATTTTACTTGGGCATTTTTGATTCCGTATTGTTCCAACGAAATCGTTTTCGTAAATTGGGTATGGTCTACCATAATTTGTTTGTGTTGTTTATGATGCAAAGTTAAAATTAATAAGATACAAACGCCAAACAAATACTAATTATTCTGTTTAATCTTTAAAAAGTTAATTATCAATACTACCCAAGACCCTAATAAAAACAAGCCTCCAATAGGTGTTACAAAGCCTATCGATTTAAAATTAAAAGCGGTTAATGTATTAGTCGCTAATCCATAAATCGAACCAGAGAACAACACAACACCTATTAAAACCAAATAAAATATTAAATTTTTAGTTTGTTTATTAAGTAATTGTAGTCCACCAACAATTAAAAGTAATATAGCATGGTACATTTGATAACGTACTCCAGTTTCAAAAGTTGCTACAGCTTCTGCAGACACTAAAGCTTTTAAACCGTGTGCTCCAAAAGCTCCAAAAGCAACACTTAAAAACCCCAAAATACTTCCTAAAATTAATAATCGCTTATTCATATAATTATTTTTTTTGGGATAAAACCCAATTAAATTTTTCTAAATTCGTAAACCAAATATACTCAACAAAACTCATTATGAGACACATTTTAGTCATAGGATCCGGAAAATCTACCGCATATTTAATACAATATTTATTAGACAAATCCGCGTCAGAAAAACTCCACATAACAGTAGGTGACATCAATATAGACAATGCAAAAGCAATGATTGAAAATCATAAAAATGCTACCGCTATAACACTAGATATTTTTGATCAAAAATCTAGACAAGAAGCTGTAAAAAATGCAGACATTGTTGTTTCAATGCTTCCTGCTCGTTTTCATATAGAAGTTGCAAAAGACTGTATCACTTTCAAAAAAAACATGGTTACAGCATCTTATGTTAGTAATGAAATGCAAGCATTAGATCAAGATGCAAAAGACAACGGATTAGTATTCATGAACGAAATTGGTGTAGATCCTGGTTTGGACCATATGAGTGCGATGCAAGTCATTGACTCTATTCGTGACAAAGGCGGAAAAATTATTTTATTCGAATCCTTTACTGGTGGTCTAGTCGCACCAGAAAGTGACACCAATTTATGGAATTATAAATTCACTTGGAACCCAAGAAACGTAGTCACAGCAGGACAAGGTGGAGCAGCAAAATTCTTACAGGAAAGCACCTTTAAATACATACCATATAACAGGTTATTTAGACGTACCGAGTTTTTAGATGTAGAAAATTACGGTCGTTTTGAAGCTTATGCTAATCGCGACTCCCTTAAATATCAAAGCGTTTACGGTTTAAATGGTATTAAAACCCTATACAGAGGGACCATGCGTCGCGTAGGGTTTTCTAGAGCTTGGCAAGTCTTTGTAGCGCTTGGAATGACTGATGATAGTTACACTATAGACGACAGCAAAAACATGAGTTATCGTGACTTTGTTAATGCCTTTTTACCATACAGTCCAACAGATTCTGTAGAGCTTAAATTTAGACATGCCCTAAAAATAGACCAAGATGATATTATTTGGGACAAATTTGTAGAGTTAGATCTATTTAGCAAAACAAAAATGGTGACATTAGACAAAGCCACACCAGCACAAATACTACAAAAAATATTACTTGACAGTTGGACATTAAAGCCTACAGATAAAGACATGATCGTAATGTACCATAAGTTTGGATATGAACTAAATGGAGAAAAACATCAAATAGATTCTACAATGGTAACCTTAGGGCAAGACCAAACCTATACTGCTATGGCAAAAACCGTTGGACTACCAGTAGCAATAGCAACTTTAGCTATTTTAAACAAAACCATAACAACACCAGGTGTACAAATACCAATTACCAAAGAAGTATACACACCAATCCTAAAAGAATTGGAAGAATATGGTATCACATTTAAAGAAAAACATGTACCATACCTTGGCTACAACCCTTTAAATATTTAATATTTGGGTGTTACCACATAAATTGTTCAAAGCTTTTAAAATGCTTTGAACAATTTACTTAGGTCAGGCTATCCGTTATATCTTTTTTGTTTTTAATGACAAAAAAGGATGCCACTTCTATCCTTAACACAATAACATTAGGGACATTACTCAAATTTAAGTTTCAGTTTAAAACATAATGATTAACTTTAAGTTTTAAATTACAACAATCCTACAATTGAAAACTACAAACAACAACATAACCATAGACGGTATTGACAAAAAAATACTTCGTGCATTAATGCAAGATGCACGTACACCTGTTTTAGAAATAGCAAGACAAGTCGGTATCTCTGGAGCAGCAATACACCAACGACTTAGAAAATTAGAAAAATCTAAACTAATAGCAGGTTCTAAATTTGTAATCAATCCAAAGGTATTAGGTTATACGACTATGGCATTTGTGGGAATCTATCTTGACAAAGCTATTAGTAATCCAGATGCGGTAAAACAACTAAAAAAAATACCTGAAGTTTTAGAATGCCACTATACCACTGGAAACTGGAGTATTTTAATAAAAATATTGTGTATGGATAACGAGCATTTAATGCATTTATTAAATAACGATATACAATCTATATCAGGAGTTTCAAGAACAGAGACATTTATATCTCTAGACCAACAAATAGAACGCCAAATTAAAATTTAGCACTCCTTTTTTTAAACATTGAAAAGGTATATTTCAAAAAAGTAAAAGCGGGAATTTTATAAAAATTCCCGCTTTTGTTATAACTAGTTTTTAAAACTTACTTTCTTATAATTAGCTTTTTAGCAGATATATTTGAATCGCCTAAAACTTTAACAAGATATAGACCATCACTTAAGTTTCCAATATAAATAGTCTTATCTACATTAGCATTTACTTTAAATACTTTTACTGTTTGACCTAATAAATTAACAATTTCAAAGGTATCACCAACAGGAGATTTAATATTTACATTATTGTTACTAGGGTTTGGATACATAGCAAATTTAGGTTTACTTTCAAACGTTTCAATATCTAATGAAGAAATTGTAACACAAATCGATTCAACCATACAACTTCCAGAAGTAATCACCACTTTATAATCACCATTTGCAGAAGGTGTATAACTTTGATTAGTCTCTCCTGTCAATAAAGTATTAGGGCATTCATACCATTGGTAAGTTGCACCAGATTCATTGGCTGTTAAAACAACACCAACCTGTGATACTGTGTCATCCACTTCAATCACTTCCACATCATCACTAGCTGTATTTGTACAACCATTTGCATTTGTAAAGGTGTAAGTAATAGTATGAGTTCCTACACCTGCTACCGCAGGATCAAAGGAATACGTCATTCCGTTACCGTCGTCTGTAACTCCTGATCCTGAATATACACCTCCTGTTGCTGTTCCGCTTCCTAAACCAGATTGAATTCCTGCATCAATACATACATCAGAAGGTGCTGTAAAAGTTACTGTTGGTAAAGCGAATACTTCTATAGCGTCACTTGCTGAATTAGAGCAACCATTTGCATTTGTAAAGGTGTAAGTAATAGTATGTGTTCCTAAGCCTGATACGGAAGGATCAAAGGAATACGTCATTCCGTTTCCATCG